>CANFVI010000044.1 GCA_947450405.1 Flavobacteriales bacterium | reverse complement strand
TGTGCTAATGGGACAAATGAGTTTGGTTGGTCCTAGACCTGAACGACAATTTTTTATTGATCAAATTGTTGCCAAAGCACCAATTTATAAAAGATTACACAGGGTTAAACCAGGCATTACCAGTTGGGGGCAAATTAAATATGGATATGCCGAAGATGTAACTGAAATGATAGATAGGATGAAATTTGATATTTTATATTTGGAAAATATGTCCTTAGGATTGGATATCAAAATTATGTTTAATACCGCGTTAATTATGATTCAGGGTAGAGGAAAATAGAACTTTTTAATATTATATTTGTTTCTATTTGGAAAGATTCTACTCAATGACAAATTTTAATAACCCAAACCCAAAAAACACTCAAGAAAATAACGAGTTAGCAAGGGAAAAAATACAATTCGCTTTAAATACCCTCTTTCAAATTATTAAGTTTGAAAAAAAAAGCATTAAGTATTTATATATTTATGCAGCTTTGGCTGGAATTATTAGTTTAATAATTCCTTTGGGAATACAAACGATTATTGGATTTGTCTTGGCCGGAAGATTGTCAAGTAGTTGGGTAATACTCGTTATTATCATCACTGGGGCTATATTTTTATTAGGATTATCTAGAATTGCTCAACTGAGTATTGTAGACAGTTTCCAGAGAAAACTATTTGTTAGGTATACACTCAATTATAAAAATGCAATTTCTGGTTATTCGGCTGTTAAAACAGAGACCATTGTTTCTGCCTCAACTAAGTTTTTGGATATCATTACCCTTCAAAAGAGTTTTTCCAAGTTAATAACTGATTTTACCGGTAAATTATTACAAGCGATTTGTGGACTGATACTACTTTGCTTTTATCATCCATTTTTTATAATTTTTGGATTGTTGGTTGGATTTATTGTTTATTTATCATTGAAATTCACATGGTATCGTGGATTTTATACGGCAAGGTCAGAAAGTTATTTCAAATTCAAAACTGCCCAAGGAATTCAGCAATTTGCAAATGAAAAGAATGATATCAACGCCAATATTATTGATCGTGCTTTAGAAGATTATGTAGTTTCTAGAAACAATCATTTTGTTATTTTGTTAAAACAAGCTTGGCTTGGTGTTGGAATTAAAGTGTTATTAACTGCAACGATGTTAATCATTGGAAGTTATTTACTTGTAAATGAAAATATAAGTTTAGGTCAATTTCTTGCATCCGAAATATTGGTTTTCACGCTCATAGAGGCCATTGAAAAGTTAATTTTAACTGTTGAATATTTATATGACGCTGGGATTTCAGTTGAAAAACTAAATGAAATCAACGAATTATCATGAATAAATTAGAATTCTTAAACCGAGATAGTAATTGGACAAACAATAGGTTTGGCAAAATCATACTTATCATTTTTCTGATTGTAATTGTGTTTTTATTTTTGCCATGGACACAAAGTATTCAGTCAAAAGGCAAGGTTACTGCATTTGGAACAAATGAACGACCTCAAGAAATACAATCTGTGATTGCGGGAAAATTAGTTAAATGGCATATCAATGAAGGAGACTATGTTTTAGCAGGTGATACAATTGCGGTAATTACAGAAATTAAAGGGGAATATTTAAACCCAGAATTACTACAACAAACTGATATTCAATTAAAAGCCAAAGAAAAATCAATTCTATCCTATAGTTCCAAAATAGATGCCATTAATAATCAGATTAAACAACTTGAGCTAAGTAAAGATTTCAGCTATAGTAAAATAAAGAATAAACTTGATCAGGAGCAATTAAAGTTACAGGCTGATTTAGCAGAATTAGAATCAGCAAAAACGAATGCCAAAATTTCTAAGCAGCAATATGAACGAGACAGTATTTTGTTTTTACAGCATATAAAAAGCCAATTTGATGTTGAAAATAGAAAAAGCAAATTTCAAGAAGCTGTTTCAAAATTACTTGTTATCGAATCAAAAATTAGACAAACCAAAATATCAATTGAAAACTTTAAAATTGAATTGCAGAACGTAAGTTCCGAATACGGTGAAAAGTTATCGAAAAGTGAAAGTGAAAGATATTCTGCCATTTCCGGACAAATGGAAACAGAAAGTGAGGTTTCGAAATTAAGAAATACCTATTCAAATTATAGCATAAGAAATGGATTTTACACCATTACAGCTCCTCAATCTGGATTTATTACAGAAACCAAATTAAATGGAATTGGTGAAACAATAAAAGAAGGTCAATCGATATGTAAAATTATCCCCAATTCTTTGAATCACATCGTAGAATTGTTTATTGACCCCGTTGATATGCCTTTAATTTCAGTGGGAAATCACGTTCAATTTATTTTCGACGGTTGGCCAACAATGGTATTTTCTGGTTGGCCAAAATTAACATACGGAACCTTTCCAGGTGAAGTGTATGCTATTAATTCCGTACCAAATGAAAATGGAAAATATAGAATTTTGGTGAAACCTAAAACTCAAATTAAACTATGGCCAAAAGAACTTAGAATTGGAGTTGGAGCAAATGGCTACTTATTGTTAAAGAAAGTTCCAATTTGGTATGAAATATGGAGAACCATGTGTGGATTTTCGCCGGATTATTATAAACCAATAAAGTCGTATGAAAAAAAATAGATTATTCAAGAGCCTAAATTTGTTAGGGATTTTATTGACTCAATTTATCTTCATTTCGTTGTCGGCTCAAAAGCTCGACACTTTTCAATATATAACAATTCATGATGTTTTAGACAACATTAACAAGCATCACCCTATTGCCTATTCATCCTTATTGCAGATACAATATGCAAAGGCAAACCAACAAAAAGCATCAGGTAGCTTTGATCCGGTAATTCAATATGATTTCAAACAAAAAACCTTTGATAACAAAAATTATTATCAGAATCAATTTTTTGAGGTTGACTTGAATACAAAATCACCCTTAACTCCCATAGCAGGTTATGAAAACAATAATGGTAATTATTTAAATCCTGAATCATCAACAGGCAATTCCGGATTATCTTATGTGGGTTTTGAATTCTCTGCTTTAAAAAATCTAATAACCGACCAAAGAAGGACCGCATTAAAGCAAGCAAAAGTATTTCAAGCTCAATCTGAAATTGTTCAACGGCAAATGATCCAAAACTTGCATTTAAACGTTTGGAACCAATACATATCTTGGTATGTTTTTGAAGAGCAAAAAAATATCTTAAGTTCCTCTATTGCCCTATCGAATATTAGACAAATTGCAATTCGTAAACTATTTACTGCAGGAGGATGTAGCGGTTTTGACACTTTAGAAACCTCAGTACAATTAAGCCAATTTATAACCAAACAAAAAGAAGTTTCAATTTATTCAGAAAAAACCAAAATACTATTCACCGCTCATTTATGGAATTCTGTAAAAAACAACCAAGGAATTGAATTCACGCCAATTTCAATAAAATCTAATATTTGTCCTTCAAATAAATTTTTCGAGCTATTAGAAGTTAAATTCTTCACACAAACATTGAATGCAGATAGTTTAATTTCAAATCAGCCCGATTTACAATTCTACGCGCAAAAAAGCAATTCCCTCAAACTTGATATTAAATTAAAACAATCGTATGTCCTACCAAAACTGGATTTGAAATATCAATATTTGAACAAAGCTATTTTACCAATTAATGGAAACAGTGCATTTGAAAATCATCGTTTTGGAGTTTCTTTTTACTCGCCATTATATTTCAGGGCTTCTCGGGGAGAACTCAAAACAGCCAAATTAAAGTTGTTAGAAAACGAGTTTGAAACCACCCTAAAACAGAGAGAAATAGAAACCAAATTACTTGCCCTTAAAAAACAAACTATTGCATTCAAAGAAATTTTAGATATGCTCAAAAATGTAGAAGCAGGATATTTCCAATTATACCAAATGGAAATTAAAAAATTTGAAAGTGGCGATGGTACTATATTTCTATTGAATTCTCGCGAAAGTAAGTATCTTGATGCTAAGCTAAAAACCATTGAACAATTTGGTAAATATATGATTTCTCTCACTGAATATTTCAGGGTATTGGGTACGATTCATTCTGTAATTTCCTAACCGTTAAGGAAACGTTGTTATTATGTGGAAAATTACCCCTTAAGTTTATTCTCAAGGTTGTGAATTATTAGTAAATTTACCAAATTATTAATTTACACAACTGTAGATGGACGAGAACAATAAAGAAAATTATGGCGCCGACAATATCCAGGTTTTAGAAGGATTAGAAGCTGTAAGAAAAAGACCCGCAATGTACATTGGAGATGTTGGACCTAAAGGTTTGCATCACTTGGTGTATGAAGTTGTAGATAACAGTATTGACGAAGCTTTGGCTGGTCATTGTGATACAATTCACGTAACAATTTTAGAAGGTGATGGTATCAAAGTACTCGATAATGGTCGTGGTATTCCAACAGGTATGCACACCAAAGAAAACAGAAGTGCTTTGGAAGTTGTAATGACAGTGCTCCATGCCGGTGGTAAATTTGACAAAGATTCTTACAAAGTATCTGGTGGTTTGCATGGTGTTGGTGTAAGTTGCGTGAATGCGCTTTCTTCTCACCTAACTGTTCGTGTTTATGGCAATGGCACCGTACATCAACAAGAGTATGAAATTGGTAAACCTATTTACCCTGTTAAAGTTGTTGGTGAATCAGACCTTCGTGGTACTGAGGTTACTTTCTTCCCTGATAGAGATATCTTTAAAGAGTCACATACCTATAACTTCGACACACTTCAAAATCGTTTGAGAGAGTTATCTTTCTTGAATAAAGGAATTAAACTTACGCTTACAGATGAGCGTGAGAAACTTGAAGATGGTTCTTACCGCAGAGAAGAATACTACTCTGAAGGCGGATTGAAAGAATTCGTAAAATATATCGACGGTACCCGAGAAACACTTATCCCTGCCCCAATTTATGGAGAGAGCGACAAGTATGGTGTACCCGTTGAAATTGCTTTCCAATACAATACAGGTTATGCTGAAAATTTACATTCTTATGTAAATAACATCAACACCATTGAAGGGGGAACGCACGTTGGTGGTTTTAGAAGGGCTTTAACGAGAACCTTAAAAGCTTATGCCGACAAACAAAAACTTCTTGAAAAAGTAAAAATTGAAATTGCTGGTGATGATTTCCGTGAGGGAATTACATGTGTGATTTCAGTAAAAGTTCAAGAACCTCAATTTGAAGGACAAACAAAAACCAAATTAGGAAACAACGATGTTGGAGGTGCTGTAGAGTCAACAGTAAATGCTCTTTTAGAAGCCTATTTGGAAGAAAATCCAAAAGAAGCTAAAATCATAGTTGATAAAGTAATTTTGGCTGCACAAGCAAGAGCAGCGGCTAGAAAAGCCCGCGACATGGTTCAACGTAAAGGCGCTATGTCTGGAATGGGTTTACCAGGTAAACTTTCAGATTGTTCTAAAACTGATCCTAAGATTTGCGAAATTTTCTTGGTTGAGGGAGATTCAGCTGGTGGAACTGCAAAACAAGGTCGTGACCGTGAATTTCAAGCTATCCTGCCTTTAAGAGGTAAAATCTTAAATGTAGAAAAAGCCCTTGAACATAAAATTTACGACAATGAAGAAATTAGAAACATGTTTACCGCTTTGGGAGTTCACATTGGTACAAACGAAGAAGGAAACAAAGAATTAATTTTAGATAACTTACGTTACCATAAAGTGGTTATCATGACAGATGCCGATGTAGATGGTAGCCATATTCGTACCCTAATTCTTACCTTGTTCTTTAGATACATGAAGAAATTGGTTGAAAATGGTTATTTATACATTGCTACTCCTCCACTTTATTTGGTTAAAAAAGGAAAAGAACAACGCTATTGTTGGACAGAAGATCAACGTATGGCCGCAATTAAAGAAATAGCAGCTGGTAAAGAAGAATCAGTAAACGTTCAACGATATAAAGGTTTAGGTGAAATGAACGCTGAACAATTATGGGAAACTACTATGGATCCAACCCGCAGAACATTCAAGAGAGTAACGCTTGATAGCGCAGCAGAAGCCGACAGGGTGTTTAGTATGTTAATGGGAGACGAAGTCCCACCAAGAAGAGAGTTTATTGAAGCAAATGCAAAATATGCGAAAATTGACGCATAATTAATTTGCAATAATTACAACAAAAAAGCCACCTTAACGGTGGCTTTTTTGTTGTATAAATAACCTTAAAGTTCTAGTTATTTGAATTTTAATGCAATGATTGGATGAATTTTCTTGATATATCTTGCTGGAATATATAGTGACAAATAAATGAGCAATATTGAAAATACATCAACCGTCAATACTTCTATTAGATCAATCTTCATGGCTACGTATTTTATAAAATATACCTCCTGATTTAATGTCAACCACTTGAAATGGTTTTGCAACAGGCAAATACCAATTGCTAAGAAATTACCAATTAATATTCCGGTAATGGCAATAATGGATGCTTGGTAGATGAATATTTTCTGAATATCTGCATATCTAGCGCCCATTGACTGCATCAAACCAATGAATGCTGTCCTCTCTGTCATTAAGATGAGTAACGTTGTACAAGTGGCTGTAATGGCAACAATGGTAATTAAACACAATAAAATAATCACATTTAAATCTAAAATAGAAAGCCAATCAAAAATCTGCCTATTAAATTCCTCCGCTGAATTAACCCTAATAGATTTAATATCAATCATATTTTGAATTGTTTTTTTGATTTCGGAAATATTTTTACCCGGTTTAACCCATATTTCTAATTGTGTAATTGGATAATTTTCAGGCATCATACGTGAAACAATACTCTCATCAAGCAACACCATATTTGCATCAACTTTATCTACACCAGTTTCAAAAAGTGTTGTGACTGTCAATTTTCTCGCTCTTGGCCTCGTGTTTCCTGTAGAATCTTGAACAAAAAACACCAACCTTATATTGTCGTTCAAACCCACATTTAAACGCTTTGCTAAAGTTTTAGAAATTGCAACCCAATGTACATTATCCGGAGCCACTGATTCTATGGCAAATTCTCCCAAATATGTTTTTAGTTGGGTCTTTGATATTCCCTTCGCAATTATACCTTCTATTTCTTCATCAGATTTAACAATGCTTGCTTTACTCGATGAAAACAAAACCCTATCAACACCTGTCAATTTTTGAATTTTGCGCAAATTGGGTATTAATGAATCATTTAAAGGAATTGGTTCGCTATTTTCAACATTTACAGCAGCGTCTACAACTAAATCGCCATGAACCATTGAAATTTTATGTTTAATCTCATCTCTAAAGCCCCTTACCGTTGCAAATGCGATAACAATTACAGTTACACTCAAAGAAACTGATAAAATTGCCAAAAAAAAGACACTTTTTGACTTGCTTTGTTGTTCCTTTGTAATGAATCTTTTTGCTATGAAAAAAGGCCAATTAAACATTATATTCAAAATTAAGTCGGAAACAGGTAGATTTCGATGTATTGCTGCAATTTTTATACTTTTTATTTCTAATTCTTTAAATGCTGAAATAATTACCGGTGCAGAACAAACCTTTTTGTACCTAAATAAACTCAAAGGAAAAAAAGTTGCGGTTGTTGCCAATCCCACTTCCATGATTGGTCGCACCCATTTGGTAGACAGTTTATTTTCCCTCAAAATAAATATTAAAAAAATATTCGCTCCTGAACATGGGTTTCGTGGAGAAGCAGCCAATGGCGACCATATTGACAATTCCATAGACCCTAAAACAAATATCCCAATTGTTTCACTCTATGGAAAAAACATCAAACCATCAAAAAAAGACTTAAAAAATATTGACGTTGTAATATTTGATATACAAGACGTTGGTGTTAGATTCTATACTTACTTAACTACTTTACATTATGTTATGGAAGCCTGCGCCGAAAACAACAAACAACTACTTATTTTTGATCGTCCAAATCCGAATGGTTATTACGTTGACGGCCCTATTTTGGAAGAAAAATTCAAAAGCATGGTTGGTATGCATCCCATTCCTTTGGTTCATGGCATGACATTGGGCGAATTGGCAAAAATGATCAATGGCGAACATTGGTTGCAGAACAATTTAACCTGCAAATTAGAAGTCATTCCTATTCAGAATTATTTTCATAATTTGTATTATCCCTTACCTGTTGCTCCGTCACCCAATTTACCCAATCCAACTTCCATCATTTTGTATCCTTCTCTTGGATTGTTTGAGGGAACTCAAATATCTATGGGACGTGGAACAGCAAAACCTTTTGAATGTTTTGGTGCACCATGGTTAAAAATGGGTAATTATCAGTTTACACCCGTAAACATTCCAGGAAAAGCAGTGAACCCACCTTATTTAAATCAAAATTGCAGAGGGTTTCTGTTAACTGACTTTGCAAATGATTACATTATTACTTACCGACATATTTACCTCGATTGGTTGGTATTGTTATATAAAGATTGTCCAGACAAAAGTAAATTTTTCAACCCGTTTTTTGATAAATTGATAGGCACGGAATCTGTTCGCAATCAAATTATTGAGGGAAAATCGGCCGTTGAAATTAGAAAAAATTGGGAACCTGGTTTGAAATTATTTCTAGAAAAAAGAGCTCCTTACATGATGTATACCTATGATGAGGATTTGGGATTAATGGGCAAAAAAGAAAAAAAATAAACGTAAATTTGAACCATGAACAAAATCATTCTTTCTCTAGCAGCTGCAACTCTATTATTTGCTTGTACTGATACTTCAAACCATATTGGAAAAACAGTTGAAACCCAATCGGCTATTTCCGTAAAAGATGCGCTAGCAACCTATACAAAAGATGGCAAAGCTACAGAACTAGTAGTCTATGGAAAAGTGGTTGATGTATGTCAATCAGAAGGATGTTGGTTTGCCTATGAACTTGGAGATTCAACATTAACTGTAGACTTTAATGATGAATTTACTGTACCTAAAAACATCAATCATAAAGATTTATATGCAGTTGGACATTTTTACAGAGACACTGCAAAGTCAGATGAATCAAATAAGGATTCTGCCCTTGTTATTTCCACTAAATTCAGAGCCCACGGGGTAAAGTTTAAGTAAGCAATTAGAAGATTTATAAATGTTTATGAGCGATTATAAAAGTTTATAAAGCAACAAAAAAGGCGCCAATGGCGCCTTTTTTGTTATAGTGTATTGTAACAATTATTGAATTTCAAATGTATTCATAAATGCAGTTGTGAAGTTTCCTGCACGGAAATCCGCATTTTTCATTAACTGTTGGTGCAACGGAATTGTTGTATGAATTCCTTCGATAACAAATTCACTCAATGCACGTTCCATTTTTACAATGGCTTCTTCTCTGGTTTGAGCAGAAACAATTAATTTGGCAATCATTGAATCGTAAAATGGAGGAATGGTATATCCGGCATAGATATGAGAATCTACCCTTACTCCATGTCCACCTGGCTTATGTAATACTTGAATTTTACCAGGGCTAGGACGGAAGTTATTATGAATATCTTCAGCATTGATTCGGCATTCAATTGCAGCTTTAGTTGGCAAATAATCTTTACCCGAAATTGGCACACCCGCAGCTATTAAAATTTGCTCTTTTACAAGATCATAATTAATTACTTCCTCAGTAACTGGATGTTCAACTTGAATACGGGTATTCATTTCCATGAAATAGAAATTCCTATGCTTATCTACCAAGAACTCAACAGTTCCTACTCCTTCATAATTGATAATTTGAGCAGCAGCTTTTGCGGCTGTACCCATTTTTTCTCTTAACTCAGGTGTCATAAATGGAGATGGAGTTTCTTCCAAAAGCTTTTGATGACGGCGTTGTATTGAGCAATCACGTTCAGACAAATGGCAAACTTTACCATATTGGTCACCTGCAATTTGAATTTCAATATGTCGAGGGTCTTCAATATATTTTTCCATGTACAAACCATCGTTTCCAAAGGCTGCACCCGCTTCTTGTTTTGCACTATTCCAAGCTGGTTCAACTTCTTCGTCGTTCCAAACAATACGCATTCCCCTTCCACCGCCACCTGCAGTTGCTTTCATAATTGCAGGGTAACCAATTTCATTGGCAATAGTAATTGCTTGTTCAACGCTCTCTAGCAATCCCTCTGAACCGGGAATACATGGAACTCCCGCTTGTTTCATCGTATCTTTTGCGTTGCTCTTATCGCCCATTTGGTCAATTTGTTCTGGAGTAGCTCCAATAAACTTGATACCATGGTCGCGACAAATGGCGCTAAAACGACTATTTTCAGACAAGAAACCATAACCAGGGTGAATAGCATCTGCATTGGTTACTTCAGCAGCAGCCAATATTCTAGGAATATTTAAATAGCTATCTCTACTTTGTGGCGGACCAATACAAACTGCTTCATCTGCAAATCGAACATGTAAACTCTCTTTATCGGCTGTAGAATAAACAGCAACTGTTTTAATGCCCATTTCCTTGCATGTGCGAATAATTCGCAACGCAATTTCACCGCGATTCGCGATTAGAATTTTCTTAAACATAATGTTTTAAATTATGCAGGTTCAACCAAAAATAATGGTTGGTCATATTCAACTGGAGAAGCATTGTCAACCAATACTTTTACAATTTTACCATTAATTTCACTTTCAATTTCATTGAAAAGTTTCATGGCTTCAATGATACAAACTACTTTTCCAGATTTAACCTCATCACCCACATTTACAAATGATGGAGTTTCTGGATTTGAAGAACGATAGAAAGTACCCACCATTGGAGATTTGATGGTAATTAAATTATCAGCAGCTGGAGCAGCAGCTGGAGCTGAAGCAACTGGCGTTGAAGCCGCTACTGCAACTGGTGCAGGAGCTGCAATTACTTGCTGAGCAACCGGAGCTGCAACAGTAGCCGTAACTACTTGTGCAGGGTTTTTACGAATTAATAATTTAAAGTCCTTACGACTAATTTCGACTTCATCAACCGCGTTGGTTGAAACGAATTTTATTAATGCTTGAATCTCTCTTA
>CANFVI010000043.1 GCA_947450405.1 Flavobacteriales bacterium | reverse complement strand
TGGTTTTTTTTCAATATCTGTTATTACCGTAATTTCATCTCTATCACAATTTTTCATAAGGTCTATTTCTCCAAACCATCCCTACCCCAATATAAAACTTCTTCGACGTTTGATAAATTCCAAATCGAGAATGAAACGTTCTCCTGTCCAGCAGGCTGGACCAGATTTGGCGCGACTTACATTACAAAAAACATAATCACCTTCTAAATCCTGAATTAAATCTTCTAACCATACAAATTCTCCAACTTTTATATCTTTTGGAAGTAAATATGCTGCATAATGAGGTTCGAAAAAATAAGGATAATATTCAATTCGATGAGTCATTATATAATCATCACCAACATCATCCCCACGCATCTGTTTAAATTCTGAATATGTTCCATATTCTTTATGACGCATTAAACCTACATGATGCTTTATCTCTGGATTTGGCTTAATTGCGAGAATGAATGGATCAAATCCATCTTCAACCCCTTGGTTGATTTCCTTAAGATTTCTCGCAGTTTTTATCATTCGAACTTCAGCTCTCACATATTGCTTTGGAAAAACCGGAATAAACTTTGACCTCTTCTTGAATCTATTGGGCCACAGTATACTAAAAACAGACATATTAATATATTGGATTATTTATAACAGTTAAATTTTGATCATTCAAATCAATTGCAAGGCAAGGATGCTCTTGTTTGCTCATCCAATCAATTACTTGACTGTCGGACAAACACGTTGTTACTAATAAATTCCTTGTGCATTGGGCACAATTAACTTCCGTGTTATTGTCGTCTATTTTTACAATTTTGGGATCCTTCAACGGACAAATCACGTCTTTAATAAAAATCCCATCGTTGGAATACAGCTTTTTTAATTGAAAATCATAAATCATAAGGGACTATCAAATGTATGAAAATCAATTTCATTTCCAACCAAAAAACTCTGTCATTTTGAAATAAATTTCCGCACCACTTCCCCACTCATTTTTTTGAGGGATACACAAAAGTTTTCAAATTTATTGGAGGGAAATTTATATATTTGGAAAAATACTTCTCATAATACGCAATAACAAATAGAATTTATCCAGACTTAAATTTTAGACAGCAATGCAAATACAAACATATTTTACTCAGGACAAAAAAGTCAAAAAGATTATCCTTAATCATCTTGATTCTGCTGTAAGTCATGTATGTGTTGCTGTGGCATGGTTTACAGATAGAGTACTCTTTGACAAATTAATAGAACTTCAAAACAGAGGTATTCATGTAGAAGTTATAATTACAAACCACGAATTCAATCACGCAAGTTCAAATAAATACCAGACAATTGAAGACAATGGAGGCTTTTTTGCAGAAATTGGAAATGATGAAAAATTAATGCACATGAAGTTTTGTGTGATTGATTATAACATTGTTATCAGTGGTTCTGCCAATTGGTCAAACAAAGCTTTTACAGTAAATAACGAAGAAGTAACGATTGTTATTGGGCACCAACAAAGAGCAAATGATTTCATCACAGAATTTGAGAGATTGAAATTATTATCAGGCAAAATTAAATCACTTGAAAAAGAACTTAATTTATCCAAAGCCTATAAAATTTTTGATTTAATAAAAGCTTTTATAAATATTAGCGAAACCAATAGTATTAGTCAATATGTTCAACAACTTAGAAACACAGAAGGATTAGACGAGATTATCAATAAACTTATTAGCGGTGAATTTGAAGTCGCTATTAGTTTAATGGATAAGTTTAAAAAATCTCATTCACAGATAATTAGTATTACTGCTATTGAAAGAGAAAAAATAATTGCTCAAATAAAATTAATATCACTACAATTAGAAACCTTATCAATTGAAAAAGGTGAGACAGAAGCACTTATTGAGCAATTCAACCATAGATATATTCTTGAACTTAATCCTATGATTGGGAAAATATTAAAACTCAAGAAAAAAATATATGAGCGCCTAAAAAAACATGGAATAGTAGATGATACCTACAAAAACTTAGAAGAAGAATTTAGAAAAAATAATGAAGATTATTTAAATCAAAGTAAGATTGTAATTCCAGATTTATCAGATGATGAAAGTTTAAGTTTAAAAGAAATGTATCGAGAAGGCACAAAATATTGTCATCCAGATTCTTCAAATTGTATTTATGAGGACAAGCAAAAAGCTTCAGAAATTTTCGACCAATTAACAAAAGCTTATAAATTAAAAGATGTTGAGCTAGTTAAAAAAATATTACAAGAATTAAGACTCGGAAAGCCAATAGACAATATTGGCAATTTGGAAGAATTAGAATTATTGAGGGCAAAATTACTTTCATTGCAAAGTAAATATGAGTTATTTGTTTTTGAATTAAAACAAATAAAATTATCAAAAATATTTATTGAAATTTCATCGATTAAGGATTGGGACAAATATTTCAATAATCAAAGAAAATCATTAGAGCACCAATTTGAAATTTTAAACAACGAATTTGTAAAATCATGAGCGATAAACTAATCAAAACTGATAGTAATTTAATTAAAGGTGGTTCAAAAAACAAACTTGACTTAAGTAATTTTAATAGTAAAAGCTACAGTGAAGCTTTATCGAAATTTGAAATACCTAGATTATTTTATCAATTAGTTATCTTCGTCTTAGACGCATCAGAATCAATGACCTGGGAAGGAATTACAGGCAAATCAAAAGGAGAAGAAGTACATGAACAAATCATACCAATAATTGACAGATTACAGTCAAGCAAAAATAAAAATTGTTTTGATATAAATATGCATGCTTTCTCAATGTCTTCAAAGGAATTTGTAATAGAAACAAATGTTGTTAAAATTGACTTGAATGAAGCAGACTTCAACCCTTGTAACCAACTCGGAAATTATAAGACATATATGTCTAAAACACTTAAAATTGTTGAATCTAAAGTAAATAAATATTACAAAAATCACGATCAAAATTCTCAAGCATTAATAATTCTATTAAGCGATGGAGCACTTGATGATTATGAAGAAAGTTATGAAATATGCTCTCGAATAAAGTCAAATAAAAAAACAACTATCGCATCATATCTACTTGAAGATAAAAACTGGAAAACTAGTCTAAGTGATGAACGATTAAAAGAATATCAAGATAATATCAAAAATTTGTCTAGTATTGATTCTAACGGAATTAATTTTTTTCATAGTAAAGTTAATCCTGAAGAAATAAGAAATCATATGATTAAAAGTATTTCAACAATTTCTAAGATTGACTGATGTATATTTCAGCAAAACATATTAATGTAAAATTGAATCAAGATTGTTCAGACTTTCTAATTACAGATGATTTTAAATCTCTAATTCTTTGTGATGGCATAGGTGAATTCGGAAATTCAGGTAAATTCTCTGAAGTTGTTTGTGAAATTATGATTGACAGTGCTTATACTGACATAGATGAACTCATTTACAACGATAAAATTATAAAACTTAAAGAAAGTAATATTGAAGGTGGCACGACAATATTATTTGCAAACACCAATAACAACAAGGATTTAACTATCGAATATCTTGGAAATGGTGGATGTATCCAGTTGTCTGGAAGCTTTGCGAAAAATCAAAATAATTTATTACCATACAGATATAACAATTTAATCAATCCTCATATTTCATCCAACGGATCTCTTACTCGGCATTTATCACACAATAGCAATAAAAATGAGCATAAAAGAGGGAAAATAACATTAACACTAAATAATATTAATGGTGATATTTTAATTTTCTTCACAGACGGAATCAATTCTTTAGAAGAGAATATAATTATCAACGATAATGAAGGTCGCTATTGGCGTAATGAGTCTGCTTCTTTACAATTTATTATAGCAAGTTTGAACGATTTTTTAATTACAGAGAATAAATCTGAGGACTTTCAAGAAAGTTTGCAAAAATTCAACTTGAAAATTCTAGAAGAACTAAAGAATAAAGAATTACTTGAAGACGATGCATCAATTGCAATTGTAATTACGGAAGAAGTGTTAAAGTATTATCTTGAACAATATGATTAAGACAATCTCAGCCATAACAAATATTTCCTTTATTGAACATCTTGGTTCAGATGGTTCTTTATTGCCGTTAAAATCATTATCTTTTTATGATGATTTTATTGGCTCTGGAGGTTTTGGCAAGGTATATAAAATTGAAAGTATCAATGGTATTCAGTCTCAAAAGTATTTATTAAAATTAATTGACAATACAAATAACCAAGAGCATGCCTACCAAACTATTTCAATTTTACATAAAAAATTAAAACAGTCAATTCAAAACACAAACAAATTAGTTTCACATATTTATCCTGAATTATTAGGGATCCCTTTCATCGCATTTAACGGTTATAATGAGATTGATGAAAATCAAATAATGGGATTAATAATGCATGATTTAAATTCTAATGATTTTGAAGATTTTGGTAACGATTCCTTTAATAAAAGAAATTTTTTTGAAATTGATATATCTGATAAATTGTTTTTTGCTTATCAATTATCTAAAAGTATAAATTACCTACATGATATTAGTTTCATTCATTCTGATTTAAGTGAAAATGCGATTTGGATTAATTTCAAAACATTAAAACTTTCATTAATAGATTTTGACAGTGGTTTCCATCATGATATACAAAAAAAGCCTACAACAATTGGCAAAATAGGGCAATGGATTGGTAGTAGGTATAGAAAAATATTATCTAATGACAGCGATAAAGATAATTTGACGCTTGAAGAAAGAATTCAAGAAGAAAATTGGGTATTAGCAAGTTCTATTTTTGAATTGATTTTTGGCATAGCCCCATTCTTTTTTCTGAAAGATGCAGTCGATCAAACTAAGTCAAAATATCTTAAAGAAAATAAATGGCCAAACATTAGCGAGGATTCACAATATTTCAATAAGAATAATTCAATAACGTATGTTGAGATAATTAAAAGAATTCAATACTTAGAACAAAATGGTCTGGAAAAATTAATTAAAGCATTTGAAAAAGTCTTTAATAAGGGTTATAAAAATGAAAAGCAAAGATTAAGCTCGAAAGAATGGGAGAATATACTGTACGAAATTTGCTTATTAACAGAATCATTGCCCATTATTAAGATTTTTAAATCTGACAAAAAAAGTGTAAATAGTAGTGAGGAAAATGTAAAATTTGAATGGGAAATTGAAAAGGGAAATTTAGTATACATAAATGGTGAATTAATTGATTCAGATTTTCATAACAAAACATTTAAAGAATCAAGTAATGTAACCATCAAAGTTTTAAACGATTTTGGTGAATCTACAAAATCGATTCAGATTGAAACCGTTAAAATAAATCCAGTAATAAAATTATTTTCTTCAAATACAAATAAAAGAACAGACTTATCTCCAGTTAAATTAAATTGGGTAGCGGAGAATTCTAAATTTGTGGTTTTAGAAAATTTCAATTCGCAGTTTCGACCAATTGATACTTTTGAAGTAAATCCAATAGAAAAAACTACTTATAAATTAAAAGCTATTGGCAATTTTGACCAAGAAATTGTTGAGACAATAATTATTGATGTCAATATAGCAACCATTACCAATTTTAAATATGAAATAAATATTGAAAAAGGAATTGATAACATTGATTTATTTTGGGAAACTAATGATACAATTGAAGTCTCAATAAGCCCGAGAATTGGAAATGTACCTTTAAGCGGCTCAACTTTTATTGGAATTGTAGAAAAAACAGAATTTACTTTAATCGCAAAAGGGCATTTTAACGAAGTCTCAAAAACAATTGAAACTAAGCCATTTCCAATACCAATAATTAAAGGAATTTTTGTACCTACACCAACAATTAACATGGATGTTGTTGTACCAGAAAATAATTTAAAAATCCCTGATTTTTTTAATAAAAATTTAGAATTTAGACTTAATAATTCTATTTCATTTAATAACATACTACCGAATTTTATTGAATTAGAAAGAGAAATTAATCATATAGAAAAGAGTAAAACAGGATGGCATAATCCGACTAAATTATTCGATAATTTATTTAAAATAATAAGAAAATAATAGCTATGAAAAAACTAATAAAATATTTAGGTAATAAAATAAACAATCTTTTTTTATGGTCTTCTGGGGCTGATATAGAAATATTAAATCAAGTTCCAATGGAAAAAAGCAAATATTTCGGAATAGGCGGAACAATAATATTCACAGCTCTTATGGCAAGTTTTGCCGGTGGGTATGCATTTTTTACAGCTTTTAAAAGCACTTATCTGGCTATACCATTTGGCCTTTTTTGGGGTTCATTAATTTTTAATTTAGACAGATATATCGTTGCTTCTTTCGGTGTAGGCGATGGAAAGAAAACGATATCAAAACAAGAATTAATTGAAGCCGCTCCAAGGTTAGCGATGGCCATAATTTTAGGATTTGTAATTTCAACACCACTTGAATTAAAATTATTTGAAAAAGAAATAAATGTTGAGATACAAAATATAATTAGGGAGGAAAGATCGCGTTTAGGAGAGGGAGAAAAACCTATACTTTCTATTATATCTTCAAAACAAACCGAGATTCAAAAATTAAAAAATGAACAGAATATTTACGAATCAAAAGCAGAAGATTTATCAACTAAAACAACAATAGAAGATCAACAAATTAGTTTAAATCAATCCGAATTAAATAACATTAATAATATAATTAAAAGTAATGAAAGTAAATATTATTATTACGATGGTATTGCGAGAAATGCAAATAATGAAATTGAAAAAAATAATGCACTAAGAAATCGAAACATTTATAACAATGTTTCAAATTATAGGAAAAGATCTGAACTTATTAATAAAATTAGTAATTTAAATAGTTTAAAATTTTCAAGAGGTCAAGAATATTATGAGCAAGCAAAAGAAGCCAGATTGGGTAATCAACCGAAAATTATTGCCTTAGAAAAAGAAATTGTAATTCTCAATAAAAGACTTGAAGGAACTAGGGATGAAAACGAAGAAATATCAAAACAATATTCAGGTCTAATGGCGCGTTTGGAAGCATTAAGTCGACTAACTGATAAATATACAATACTTTTCGTTGTAAAATGGCTAATTACAATTCTATTTGTATTTATTGAAATTGCGCCTATATTGTTTAAAATGATGACGGAACGTGGTCCTTATGATGATATTATAGATAGAATTAAATATGAATATAAAGTTAAACAATTAGAATTACAATCTAATTTAAATCAAGAAATTAATACTTCAATTCGAATTCATTCTGATAAATTTGAACAAAAGATGAATGCAGAATTACAATCTAATAAACAAATATTAGAAGCAATTTCTGTCGCGCAACAGGAAATTGCAATTGCAGCAATTAAAAAATGGAAGACCGAACAAGAAGAAATTTTATCTAGTAATTCTGTTTCAGATTTCATTACTTAAAATAGTTAATTGCAATACGAAATTACCTACTTGATTGAAATTATTCAAAGATAAGTCTCCTCCTCCAACAACAAAATTGTGAACATCCTCACCCACCTCCGTCAGAAGTTTCCACGCCCCGAATGGTTCTATGCCGGTAGAATATTTCTCTTTCTGTTGGCATACGTATTTTTGATTTTTATGGATCTCCATTACTTGGGAAGCAAAAATCAATGGAACTTGTTTGATAAAATTAGGATAAAGACTTATTTAAAATCGGGGATTTTGGCGGGTTACCTGACGCCGCCAATTGGGCCGTTAAGAGCCATTCATTATTCTAGTGTTCTAGGAAATGCTTTCTTGAATAAGGAACTCCCGGATATCGACAATATGGATTTCTCTAGGCATTTACTCATGCACACGGCTGGGAGTCCCTCGAAAAAACAAAAAAATAAAGTACGCTATTCAGACAGCTTCGTCACAAAATTGAGACACCACGAGAAACAGGCAATCCTTCAATTTAACAAAACTGGGATAACCACATTTACAAAAGATTACGCTCAAACTTTAAACTTTTCCTCCTATGGAATTCCAATGTACGACATCTGGATGGTTTACATCACCACAACCATTGTAAATGGAACACCCAAAACAGCCTATTTGGTTTGGGGTATGGGAGTGGCAACAGACAAAAATAGTGAAGTGTTTTTTGGAGGACAAATGGGCATTTTACAACATTTTTTACCGCTAAAATGGTTCAATAAACTTGAAAGCCAAGGACTGGCAAAAGGATATTGGTCATTACTTACCGAAGAAAACGAAACCTCAGAATTCAGTTATACCAAACGATTCCTAAAACCACCAACGCGGAAAGCAATCTGGCTTAAAAACAATCAATTAAGACATTTGCAGGGCATTGGCAAAAACGCCAACGAGATTATTTGCTTAAGTTTATAATTCCCCACCTACCCCTTCAAACACCTAAACTTCGATATCACCATAAACGGGGTGCATTCGAAAGTATGGACGAAATTATCTGGGACGCGCACTTTGAATAAGAAGAGATTGAGCGTAGTGTGGACTTTTCCGGTGGTGTCGAAGGCGATCCATTGCGAAATGGTATAGCCTTGCTTCGAGCGGGAAATGGTGAAAGGATTTAAGGCATACGACAACCGATAATCTTTGTATTGCTTGAACCCATAACATTTTACGGTTTGCCCTACCCTCATCTTCTTTGCCAACTTCACAATCACTGGGGATCGTTGTAAGTAACTCGAATCCAAAATCAATGTATCGGTTTCGTGGAAGCAGTAATTGGTAAGTACCGCCGACCCTTCTGGGGAGACAAAATATCCCCCAAAAATACATAACAAGACCAAAATCTTGTACCTCAAAATATATAGGATGCCCAACAAAACAGGGACACCAAAAAGAATGATAATGCGTTTCTTATTCATACAAATCAGTCATTTCCTAACATCCGGTTTACCCATTCCCTTGATTTCAAATGCGAGTATACTTTAGTGATTTGTGGTTTCACAACATGTGCAATATAATCGAAACATGAATTGAACTCAAATCTTTTGTTGTCGATTTCTATATAATAACTCAAATTATCAAACGATACATGTATGTGACGATTGAATAAAGCATGATTTCCCAAACTTCCATAAATGCCGAAAAAATAGATGGATTCGTCCAGTTCAGGGACTTTCCGCTTCGACGCTAGGTAATCATAATAGGTGTTGTCGGTGTGTTTCTCAATCAAATCTAAAAATGTGAAAAACAAGATATCTTCGTGCTCTTTGATGTTGGTGTAATATCGAACAAGTTCATCATTTTCAATGATATAGCAATACACTTGTCCTTCTGCTCCCATGGCGCCCAATTCGCCATATTCGGCGTATACCATTTTTTCTAATGGAAAATTCGCCAGTAATTCTCGGGTGATTGGTTTCGTTTTCATTATTTTCAAATAAATCCTTTCAGCATTTCTGCATTTTTCTTTGCTTTGGCAATGTGAAGCCATGTTTTCGACAAGTCTTCATGCCAGTACTTTTTCATTAATTTAGCTTTTTCTGCATTGGTTAATCGCGATTCAGCGATAGCCCATAACATATATTTGGAACGTGCCAAATCTACATTGAATGCAAGTTCTTTTCGAGCGGCTTCAAAGTCTGGAAAAAACACGCGACCCTCTTTTTCCTCCTTCGTTGGAACCGGATACAAACGGCGCGAATGAGGCAAAAAGCAATAACTTAAATGGAAACCACAGAACTCTGACTTCATCTGATTCCTGTGAAATTCCGAAAAACTTCGGCATCTTACCAACGAATATTCCTCCTCATCTTCCTCCGGTGTCATTTTCCTAAAGCCATCATCCTTCAAAAGTCCATCCATTGAATATTTGAAAACGGGCACATTTTTTAGCTCTTCAAGCCAATCTGTGGGCTCTTCGGTTTCCCAAATACTTTCCAATAATTGTTGCTGGTTATAGGTATCAATCACCTGATCTATATAGGCCTGATCCAAAATATTCAACTGTTCACAGTCCCTCAAAATTTGCTCATTTGTCAATTCAAAATCGTGATTCCAATCAATCAAATGCGCTGTATAACGGGCCCTTTGGGAAGCCACAAAATCCAATTGAAAGTGCTGTTCCACCCATTTGGCTATTTTTTCATGAGGGACAGTTGCCGTCTCAATAACGGGTCGAACGTATTCATTTTCAATTGCCTGCGCCAACACCCAATCCCACTGTTCTTCTGAAAGCTTCACCTTGGTCAAGAAATTAACAAAAAACCAATAGACGCTTCTGCCAACTTTTTCATTGATAACCAAGTTGACTTTATCGGTGGTAACGCGCTGAAATATTTGAAAAACGCCCTCAATTACCTCCGTGGACGGCTTCGCCTTTAACTGTGTACCAGGATTTCGAACATATCGAAACATCGGCTTCGTTTCAATGATAAAATTGATGGTATTCTTCAACATACCAAAACGATCAATTCTTTTAGGGACGTCGAAGCACGTTAAATTCAATTGAATTAGATCGAGCATCAACTGGTTATTATACTGATAATCCAACAAATCCTCCCGATACAAATAGTAATCCTTCAGCGTTTCTATCCTAAATTTCGGCTCAGGATGGGCAAGCTTCAAATATTCTTTCCGAAAGGTATTTTGCAAATTTGGATCCATAAAAATGAGGTACAATTTAGCGATTGAATTGATGGGATGCTAGACAAGTTATCGACAATGAAATACTTGACATTTTCTTGACACATTTCTTAATAAAAAATGAATTTTAAATCAAATCAAACGATATGGCTTTGAAACCAAGGCAAATATTGATCATCTAATTTTAGACATTTTACCGGCAGTTTTAGATGAAAAGCAAAAAGCAAATAAAGTTCGAAATCTCATCTATGCTCTTTCAAAAAGAGAAAAACATATTGAAAATCATGGAAGTGTGCGTTATCCCAAATGGACTTTAACATCATCTAAAATTTAAAAGTTAGATGGACTTTAGATGAACTTTAGATGGACTTTAGATGAACTTTAGACATTCAACCTAGATTATCCCATACTTGAAATATAATCAGACTTCAATTACCCGTTAATAAAGTTGACATTTTCTTGACACATTTCTTAATAAAAAATGGTATATTGTATTTTCGTTTATGAAGAACTATCCATTTTTTAAAAT
>CANFVI010000042.1 GCA_947450405.1 Flavobacteriales bacterium | reverse complement strand
ACTTATTCGTTTGAAAGAAAAATTCAATAATTATAATGAAACGGAATTAGATGTTCCTCTTTCTGACTATGTTTCAAAAATGGCATTGGCAGGTATTACACTTCAAAATGCAAGTGAAATTGAAACTACTTGCCTAGGATATCGTGCTAAACGAATTAATGCGAATTATATGTTGTATGAAGGTGATTTGTCAATTATCGAAAATTATATTGCAATTTCATTCGTAAAGGATGGCGCTTTGTATACTTTAGCCGCAACCTTTCCTCAAAAGTTAAGTGGTCAATTAATGGGTGACATAGATAAAATTTTCAATAGTATTCAATTTAATCAATAAATTATGTTTAAAAATATATTTTCCTTTGAAGGTAGAATTCGTAGATCCGAATATGGTATTAGTTTAATAATACATTGGACCTTTTGGGCAATAATAACAGCAATTAAAACTTCTACCAATATTGATGGTATAGGTCTATTCTATGCAGTCAGTTTATGGTTTATATGGGCTCAAGCTTCAAAAAGATGTCATGATTTATCAAAAAATGGTTGGTGGCAACTTGTACCATTTTATATGTTATGGATGCTTTTTCAAGAGGGATTTACTGGTATAAATGAATATGGTCCATCACCTAAAAATATTACAGATGATTTTCAAGAGTATTCCAATAATTCGACCGGTTCATCTAACGACTTTCCAAACAGTAATTCAACCGAGCAAAGTCAGTATTCTGGTGGATATGACGGTGGGCACAATGCAGTTGGTAAAAACGATGAAAATATTGTGAAAATAAACAACCCCTCTAATTTAAATAATCAAACAAATGGGGAGTATAATAATGGGGATTTATATAATTAATATTAATTTGAAAATGGAAATTTTGTCTTGTTTTTTTAAAATTATATAATCTAACAATAAGTGATGTTTAAAAATATATTTTCTTTTGAAGGAAGAATTCGGAGAACCGAATATGGTGTAAGTTTATTCATTCATTGGATATTCTCGGCAGTCCTAAATACAATAATTGCAACTACTCTAAACAAAGGTTTGTTCTTATTATATATACCCAGTTTGTGGTTTTTGAGTGCCCAAGGAGCAAAAAGATGTCATGATTTATCAAAAAACGGTTGGTGGCAAATTATCCCATTATACAGTTTGTGGTTAATTTTCCAAGACGGATTTCATGGAATTAATGAATATGGACCCTCTCCCAAATATGTAAATGTTACAAATAATTTCCAAAATTATTCGAATCATTCAACTAAGCAACCTAATGTTATACTAAACCAGCCAAGTCCATATGAAGGTGGATATGACGGTGGGCACAATGCTATAGGTAAAAATGACAATAATATAGTTAATTCAAATGTAAAATCACATCCTACTCAGCCAATGAATGGTGGGTATAATAATGGGGACTTATACAATTAATATGACAACTACTTTATTAACTTTAGAAATGGGGTTTAAGGAAATAATTATAGCGTTTATTTTGCTGTTACCCTTGGTTATGAAAATTATTTTCGTAGCAGAGTTGAATGATTTTATTCGACATGTAAAAAAGTACGAAAATACTGGAATTCCCAAGTTTACATGGATGATTTCAATCCCAATAATAGCATTTTTTTACACTTTCTATATAGCCAGTAAGCTTGACGATTTAATTAGTAAATATAAATCGCAAAATTATGAGAATTATGGTAGAATTGGATTCTTGAATTTAACAAATTTAATTATGTATTTTATTTCTATTCCACTCAATGCATCACAAAGAAGTGGGTATTCTTATTATTCATACAAAAACAACTATGAGTGGATTATCGGGTTATATTCTTTATTCTTTTTATTTCGAATCATTTCTAGATTCAGTCGTGGGATTCAGCTGTATAAAGATATAAAAAAAATAAATAAAGATATTTTAAATAATACAGGTAATTTACACTTCTTTGAAAACACCCCCCCAGTTTCCGATAACGCAAATAATGGTCAATATTCTGGAGGATATAATGGTGGTCATAATGCATCTGATGCAAGCGATTCAGAATCTATAAAACCTTCAAATCAAAAGGATGGGGGCTATAGCGGAAATTTATACAATTAAAATTATATGCAAAATTTAAACACCTTAACTATAAGTTCGACAAATCCATGTTTAATGGTTTTTTTAGTTGACCAAAGCTATTCAATGATTGATAAATTTGGTAACTCAAATAATTCTAAAGCTTTAGAAGTAGCAAATGCAATAAATGATAATTTTTATGAAATTGGCTTGAGGTGTATTGGTGATTCTGGCGAACTGAAAAATAGATTTGAAATAGCCGTTTTGGCATATGGAAGTGCAAGTGATGAAGTTGTTTCAGGATGGGAAGGCAATCTAGCCAACAAATGGGTAGTATCAATCAAAGATATTTTTAATCACCCGCTATTAATTGAAAATGATAAGCCTATTTGGATTAAGCCAAAAGCTATTGGAAATACTCCAATGACAAAGGCTTTTGAAAATGCAAGAAGATTATGTATTGATTGGATCAATTGGGGAAATCATAAAGATTGTCACCCTCCAATAATTATTAATATTACAGATGGTGACGCAACTGATTCCGGAATTGGCAATCGCAATTTAAAAAATGAAGTTGCTAAAATCAAGAATTTAAGAACAAATTATGGTCCAGCTATAGTTCTAAATATTCATATTTCTTCAGTTACAGGCACAAAACAAAATTACCCAGAAAATGTTAATACAGGTGATTCATTAAGTCAATTGCTTTTCGATATTTCTTCTAATTTAAATGAGAATATGGTTAAACTAGCACAGCAAGCGGGTTATCAAGTATCAGTAAATTCAAAGGGATATGTTTTTAATGGAAATGTAAACGATCTTATGCACTTTTTAAACGTGGGTACTCCTAGGTAATATGAATGTTAAAGCTTTTCAAATTCATAAAAAGGCTTCGGTATATTTCAAAAATATACAAGATAAATATTCTGTTAATCTTGAAACAGAAACAGTTGTTCTTGCTGATGGAACAACCCAAAGTTTCAAATCAAATTTATTCGCTGATTTTTTAACGAAAAACATAGCTAGTGAACAGTTATTGAATCTTGAAAATGTAAAAAAATCAATTAATATTTCAATTCAACAATTTGGTGAATTAAATTTCGAACTATCAGCAAATCCGGCAATTGCTATATTAGAGAAAACAAAAATTGCAACTGGATCAACCTCAACATTATTAGCGGTTAAAATAACTGAAAATAAACTGAATTTAATTTCAATTGGTGATTGCAATATTTTTGTCATCAAAGATGAGAAAATAGAATCATCTTTTCCATTCAACAATAAAAATGAATTAGATTTAAATAATTCATTTGTTAATACAAAATCGTTTAATGGATTTGATTCATTGCAGGTTTATAATTCGAATATTCAATTGGAACAAAACTATTTATTATTCGTTTGTTCCGATGCTATAAGCCGTTTTTTATTTGATTTTCCGGATGAAATATCAAGTGTTATTAATTTATCCAATCATCAAGATTTTCTTTCCTTTTGCGAATTAAATTGGCAGAATGGTCGATTAGAGCAAGATGATATATCAATATTAATTATTGCAGATGGGGAAAAGAAACTACATGAGTTCTTGCCGGATTCAAGTTTTAAATTTGAAGAAACGAAGTATTTCTCCGAAATAGAGTTTGTGCCCAATCCCCAAGTAGAAACTAAAAAAACAAAACTAACTCCTATGGAATATAATGATTTAAATAACAAAATTAAAAACTTAGAAAACGAAGTGAAATTTGTGAGTAATAAACTTAAAAATATAGAAAGGTTATTTATTATTCTGTTTGTTACGCTATTAATGGCTTTATTATTGCCATATGTATTAAATACCGGGAAGCAATTTGTAAATTTAAAAGACGAAAAAAATTATTCAACTAAAATAAACAAAGACACGCAATCAAGAGTTGATTCTGCAAAAAAGAAGAATGCTGTAAAATCCAACAATGGTAAAAAAAAGAAAATAAAATCAACTGAATTAGAGAAAAATCCGAAAAAAAATGACGAATAATGCTCCTCTATCAATTCGTGAAATAGATTTAAAAATAAATCAAGAAGGTGCTAAATTATTTGCATCTCAAAAGGACATTTTATTCGTTCCCAGCGTTTTATCTCCAATCAAAAGATATGTATTCGGAGCTGGGGCATTTGCGGCTGTGTTTAAGGGTAAAATTAATTTTGAATCTAAAGCAATTCGAATTTTTCTTAACCCTAATGAGACTAACATTGAGAGATTACAAAAAATAAATAATTATTTATCTTCAATTCAAATGGATCAATTAGTGAAGACTAATTTGTTAATGCATGAGTTTAAGATAAATGAAAATAAATATCCAGTGCAAATTATGGATTGGGTAACGGGTGAATTGTTAAATAAATTTGTTACAAATAATTTATCTAATCCAAATATTTTAAATAAGTTACAAACAGGAATTGTTGATCTTCAGAGAGATTTGGAAAACAAATATATAGGTCACGGAGACATCCAAAGTGGCAACATATTAGTTCACTTTAATAACAATGAAATTTCTTTGAAACTAATTGATTACGACGGAATGTTTGTGCCTGGATTGGAAGGGGAGAAGGCTATAGAAACGGGTAGGACCGAATTTCAACACCCTCAAAGAACAGTTGATTTTTTCAATTCAAAAATGGATAGATTTTCAATTTGGGTAATATTAAGTGCCCTCGAAATTTTGAAATTCAAACCTGAATTCTGGAATACAAGTTTGAATGGAGGGTTCAATAATGGCGATAATTTCTTATTTACTTTGAGTGATTTTCAAAATCCGGCTTCTTCAAAATTATTTGATACAATAAATTCAATGAATATAGCATCAATAAGTTTTTATACCAATAAGTTGAGAACATTTTGTTTTGGGAATATTGACAATATTGACATGCCTATGATGTTTAATCAAAATAATGATCATAATCATAATATAATTAATGAAAGCACAATTGACTTATCCGAATCAACAATTTTAATTACATCAAACGTAGATAATACATTTGCTTTAAATGGGGCTTTGCAGAAAATAGGAAATTTGCCTTTGTCTCTATATTACTCAACATACTTAAATAAAACAATTACACTCAGTACTGGTTCTAAATTTAAACGAATAACAATTGACCATTACGTTAAAGTCATTCATGTTGAATTTGAATAAGTGTATTATGAATTATTAATGCTGTCCGAATAATTTATGATACCATTTTAATGTTCCTATTCTTTTTATTTCCTTTTCGTGATTTTCGATTGTATTTTCTAATTTTGCGATATAAAGTATTTGCTCAAGTCTTGTTTTTTTTATTTGCTGAATATTTATTTCAATATTCATTTTTTCAGTTGTCAAAACTGAAATTTCGGAATTTGTTTTTTCGCATTTTTCCTCAAGATCTTCGGTTCTATTGAGCAAATTTTCAATAGTTTTCTGCTTCTCATTTATTGTTGTTTGCTGATTTAAGTTTTCAATTTCTAAAATTGAAATATCAGAAATTAGTTTTTTGGATTTCTTCTCTAGCTCTCTGGTCTTGGCTAGAAAGACATCAATAGTTTTCTGTTGTTCATTTATTATTGTTTGTTGATTTAAGTTTTCTATTTTCAAATTGGAAATAGAAAATTGCATTTCTTCATTCTTTTGTAGTTCTTTAATTAGTTCATTGAAATTAACAGCATGTTTTTTTCTATATGACCCAATTTTATTCGCTGTAGTTATAAAATACTTTCTAAATATATCGGTTTCAATGTCGTTTCTTAATTTTATGGCTTTTATGAAATTAACATATGCGCCTTCGAAATCTAATAATTTAATATCTTCACGTAATTTCTCATAATAAAAATCAGCTTTCCCTGAATTTAATTCCTTCACAATTAAAGTGCCGGGGGTTTCATTTTTAGCAAATTCAATAACTTTTGCATCTGTTTTAATTGCACTAAAATCTATTTTTGATTTCAAAATCAATCCATTGAAAGATGTACATCTGCTCAATGCAACATAGACTTGTCCTGAAGCAAAAGCACTACCTATATCTGCAATGACTTTCTCAAAAGTCAATCCTTGGCTTTTATGTACCGTTATTGCCCAAGCAAGCTTTATTGGGTATTGAGTAAATGTTCCAATGATCTCTTCATCTATTTTTTTCTCCTTATCATTCCAATTGTATCTGATATTATTCCATATTTGCTTTTCAATTTCAAATTCAATAATATCGCCATTGTCTTCATATTCTACAGTGATTTTTTGATGTTCTATTTTTTTTATTCGAGCAATTTTTCCGTTATAAATCCTCTTTGGTTTATCATTTTTAATAAACATAATTTGAGCTCCTTCTTTGATTTGAAGAACTCTTTCTGTAGGCATTATATTTTCAGGGAAATCATTATTAATTATTGCTTCAAAAAGTTGAATATCTCCAGGTAATTCAGATAACTTCGATAAATTAGTCCTTTCTACTATATTATTATGAGTTGCTAGTGTTATGTAACTTGACTTAGCGTTCGGTGAAAAATTGGGGTCGAATTTTGAGTTAAGTAAATTGAGTTCATTTTGATTAATATTATTAATTCTTACTCTATTTAATAGTTCAATGAATTCTTGTTCATTTTGACGGTAAATTTTCTTTAGTTCAATATAAACAGGTTTATTATCTTGAATAACTTTTGAACTAAAAAAGAAAGTACTTTCATAAAAGGGTTCAAGTATATGCCAGTCTTTATCAATTGGTGGTAATTGAAAAGTGTCCCCAATGAGTATGACTTGTAAGCCTCCAAAAGCTTGATTTTCTCGTTTTCTGTAAATACGAAGTATTTTGTCTATTACATCTAGTAAATCACACCTTACCATAGAAATTTCGTCAATTATAAGTAGTTCTAAACCTCTAATAATTTCAAGTTTTTCTGTATTATACTGAAAATGATTATATATAGTGCTTTTATCTTCATCATTAATATCTGGTCTTGGTCTTAGTCTTTTATCATTTGGCAAAAACGGCCCAAATGGTATTTTGAAAAATGAATTAATTGTCTGTCCTCCGGCATTAATGGCGGCAACTCCAGTATATGCTAAAACAATATTATTTTTTTTAGTTGTCTGTCTTAGATATTTTAAAAATGTAGTTTTACCTGTGCCTGCTTTACCAGTTAAGTAAATTAATTTATGACCATATTTGACAAGTTCTGAAGCTAAAAAGAACTCTTCATTTGTTTCGTCAATTTCAATATTCTCAATTATTGTAGCCATTCGCTTTTATTGGTTGTACCATTTTGATTTTTTATTTAATATTTCCGCATGAAATAAAAACTACTTCAAATTGCTCACTAATTAAATAATGTATTTGAAGACTTGAATATTATTAAATGGGTATCAAATAGTATTCAAATATAATATTCAATCTGTAAATCTCGACCAACATATTTATATGATATTTCAAGTTTAATTAGTTGATAGATTAGCATTTTTCATTAATCTCAGTGTGTGAAAATCGAAAATTGTTTGATATCAAGAGCATTACAATTCAAAATAAAATTCTAAGTGATTCAATTTTATTAAATCAGAGAATATCCCTCAAAAACCCCGAACCATTTCATACATCAACCACAATTAATTCATTCACTTACTTTGCTTAACATGAATAAATTGTAGGAGAGTTTCCCATCCCCGCCCCCCATTTTTTTGTATATTGTCTTTGAAATCATTCAAACTTTATTAAAAACTATGGGAAAACAGATTGAAACGTCGCGCGGTTTAATTTCCATAATTGAGCCAAGTTCTGAATTAATTAGTGAGTTAAAGCAGTTGTTGAAATTCGGATTATATGATTTCGGCGAATCAAATCCCTCAGCAAAATATGGCTTCGTAATGCAGTGCGAACACGAAGAAGTAATCTGCTTGAAACAGCAACCGGTGGAAGTGGAGTCGGGCAGAATGAATGAGATGTTTCAAATTCAACATTTGATGATCTGTGAAGCGTATACCGAGTTTGTGAAAGCAAATCTTCCGGGGGCCTATTTGGCAACGCCATATATCATAAACAAAGCCGACGACAAGGTTGAAGTGGGAGTGGCCCATTTTATTTTCCCAGATCCTAACTTTAATTATAGCCAATCAGAAATAGGGAAGTCTGTAGGAATTGAACTCTACGACGAATATCTCGGACGCGGGGCAACCACCATGTTCATGGAGTTTCACAGTTGCTACAATAACGCGTTTGAAAATACAGGATTTTCCAAAATAAGTTATATTGGAATCGACGTCCGCCGCAGAAACGAACTTCTAAAATTAGCCATGTTTTTTATGGTTTTGAGGGACAAAATCATTTGTCTTCGAGCAAATTTGAGGGAAGACACCGACCCTGCCTGGGCAATCTTCGCAAATCACCAAATCACCGAAGTCACGCATTTATCATCGGTTCCAATGGAAGTAACATAGGAACAATTGGTGAAGGCGAAGTGAATTTAATTCTGCCAACTAAAATATTTTTTAATTATCTTGCAATGATGGAATTTCAAAAAGCATCAGACAGATTGAATTTTTTCTTTTCCCAACATACTTGGGTATTGTTGGTAGATATGCCATCTGATGATTCATTAGATAAACATTTGCAAGTTCTTCGAACTGCCTGTAAACATTGGGGTAGCAAATTGGAATTCCCTTTTCAGTTCAATTCAACGGCCTTCGAAAATACCCATGAAGCTCATGAATATTGGTTGCAGAAAATTCCTGGACTTAGACTGCTGCATTCCCGAAAACAAGAAATCATCATTTCGGATTTGTTTGAAGGATACGATCCAGCGCGCGCCAATCAACTTCTCCGACGCAAAATGAAATTGGATGAAAATGCTTGGGCTCACCTCATTTATTTTGGGGGACCTAGACGCACTTTCATTTGTACTTTCCCCCAAATGCCAGAACCACAAGCGTTGCGCAATGCAGTTGTTAGTTTTCATGAAAACCACGTTGCGGAATCAATTTTAGAGTCAGAAATAGTACAAAGTCCTGAAACATTGGCCTTCGCTGAGAAACATGGTTTGTCTAATATAACTAAATCAAACACCCAAATTTTATTAAACGGCAATAATTCCGAATCTGCGGTAAGATTAAATCAAGTTATGTCGGGCGAAAGCCTAATTCCTATTCGATTGAATTATGTTCATTGTACTATAGACTTTCAAGAACTCGGGGAAGTGCATATGTCACCAGTATGTTTTGCTATACATTGTTTGTATATTGATGTGGCTAAAGGATTCAGAAACAAAGAACGTGGTGGTTTTTTAGAAAAGGTAGAAATAAATTATCGACGTATAACGGAGATGGCTGATACTGAGGACGGCCTTAGGGCAATCCGTAATTGTTTTAATATGTCAGATCCCGATGATAAACCGTTTCGTGATGCTGTTTATAAAATAAAAAAAGAAATCATCAAGACCTTGGGCAATAATAATTTGGCTAAACAGTATTATGTGACTGGGCAAAATGGCGGCATTAAACGCATCAGCATCCCTCGACAATTGGTACATTATGTCAACGAATAAAAACAACGACGTCGACAAAACAACATAGCTTAAATTTACTAAAATTAGTTTTGTTTTCATAAATATAAAAAACTACAAAAAACTATGAAAACATTCATTTTCGTTTACGGAACACTGCGCCAGAATTATCACAATCACGCTTATTTAAATACTGCCAATTTCTTGGGGGAAGCCAAAACCCAAGATAAATTTGTCATGCACGTTAATGGTCGTATCCCATTTGTGAGTGGGAGTCAATCCATCTCACATATTCTGGGGGAAGTTTATGAAGTTGATGACCTCACGTTGGCTCGCCTTGATGAGTTAGAAGGTTGCTATCCCATAAGTAATAACCCAATTCGGTTTGATTCTAAAAGTTGGTATACACGCAAACAGGTTGCGATTCAATTCTCAGATTGGGATAAAGTGATTTCTGTTTGGATGTATTTCAACGAGAAGGAAATTCATCATCCAATTATTTCATCTGGCGATTACAAGGATCATGATAAATTACCACATTGGTACTTTGCTTATGGCTCAAATATGAACAAATCGAGAATGGTGGAACGGAATGTAAACTTTACTCGCAGAATTAAGGGTAGTGTAAATGATCATAGATTGGTATTTAACAAGATAGCAGATAGTAATCCGGGGTATGGTTATGCCAATATTATGCCTGTGCAAGGTAAATCTGTGATGGGCATATTGTACGATGTAAATGAGGCAGGTCTAATGGAATTGGACAAAAGGGAGGGTGTAAATATGGGACACTATTTCCGCAGTCAGATAACTGTATTCTTAGATGATGGAACATCGGTAGAAGCCATTGTTTACTTGGCTCATCCCGATAAGATTAAGGACGGGTTGTTGCCAACCAAGGCTTATATGGAACATCTATACAAAGGTATAGATATTTTGGGGGATGAAGGCAAGGCCTATTTAGATCAAGCACTAATAGAGGCAAGGGTTACCGACGATTCTCGTTTTTTAACAGACAGTGATATTCCTATGTTGGGTTCGGAAGAAGAATTAGCCAATGTTAAAGATTATGCCTTGCCAGTACTTATTAACGGGCATAAGGCCAAGATTTACTATTACGAGTGCACTTGGAGCACCCGATTGGTATTCTTTTGCGAGCCAGAAGAAGTGATTCATTTTGAAGCAATGAACCTTGGGATGGATGAACATGGATACTTTCGTTCCAAGTATTTTCATTTTGTAAGACGCGGTATTTTGATGTTTAGGGAACAGCGTGTAATTATAGAATTTGATAAATAATGACAATCACAGACATCCAATTGCAAATTGCTGAACCTCCAGTTGAAAAGCCGAGGTCAGATGATGATCCTTCGAAAAGAGTGATTGTATGCACACTTCATAGGGGAGAACAATCATTTCCTGCCGAAGCTTGCCTCGATGTGTGTAAAACACGGATTCTTTGGGACATTAATCAGATAGGAACGTATACCGTTCAAATTGACACGATGAAATTAGATCGTATTGATGGCTTGCTACCAGAAGAATGTGAACTGATAGAATTTTGGACAAACTATGGATTAAGTTGGTTGATAGGGTAATGTTGTTCACCGATATTGGCTGTTCACGATTTTGTGAACATAATTAATGAGTGAACATAAATATATTGAGTTCCTTAAAAACCTATTTCTCAGCTTTTTCTTTACTCACTTCCTCAACCTTATTTCTCATGCAGTAACGGGTGGCATTCGGATCATCGAGATTGTTCCATTCTAAGTCGCCCAATTTTAATCGTACAGTTGTGCCGTTTGCCATGGCAATGCCAATGGCTTCGTTCCAATCGTAGATGAATCTACCGCCAGTTT
>CANFVI010000041.1 GCA_947450405.1 Flavobacteriales bacterium | reverse complement strand
TACAGCAGGATCGTTTCTAAAGTCAAAGAAAGGAGGTTGCAAAATTGCAGCTGGGAAAACGATTTCATTGAAAGAAGGATTGTAATATGCGTTCACCGTTTGTGGCGACATGTACCATTCAGATTTATCAACTGGTTTGCCAAAACGCTCCATGTTTTTTGCAATCATGAATTTAGAAGCATTGATCATGTTTTGATAATAGCTGCCACCCATTTTGTAGTTTTTGATTTCCAATTTAGAATAATCTTTCCATTTGTCTGGGAAACCAATTTTGATCATCAATTTGTCAAGTTTCAACAACGCTTTTTTCTTGGTAGCATCGCTCATCCAATCTAAGTTTTTGATTCTACCTCGGTAAGCTTGAATAATATCATCCACCATTTGTTTTGCAACAACTTTGGCTTCATTCGGGAAATATTTATCTACGTACAATTTACCCAAAGCTTCACCTGCTATTCCATTAACAACTCCCAAAGCGCGTTCTTTCAAAGGCTTTTGAACAGGTACACCGCGTAAAGTTTGTCCATAGAACGAAAAAGAAAGTTTTTCTAAGTCTTCACTCAACAAACCCAATCCACCACGCATGGTAGACCAAGCAAAGAAAGCACGAACAGTTTTAAAATCGGTAGATTTAACCAATTCGTTCATTGCAGCCATAAATTTAGGTTGACCAACAATAATTGTATCTGGTTTGATTTTGTAGGCCTTCAAAGTTCCATTCAAATCAAATGCATTTAATACTTTAGCCAAATCTTTGGTTGATGTTGGATTGTACTGGGCAACTGGATCGCGACGTTGTTCACGCGTAAGCATTGGCTCCGCCAAAGCTTTTTCAAAGTTATAAATGGCAATTGCATTTGCTTTTGCAGCCAATGGATCGGTACCGAATTTCATGAATACCTCTTCAATGAACTTTCTGTATTTCTCTTGAATGCCTGCAGATTTCTCATCGGTTTTCAAGTAATAATCACGGTCTGGCAAACCCAGCCCGGTAATACCAATACTCACCACATTGCGGTTGCTATTTTTTGCATCAGCATCAACACCCAAATCAAACATGGTATTTTCACCAGCAGTTGCATACTTAACAATATATTTTTTAAGTGCATCTAAATTCTTAAGTGAATTAATTTCATTCAAATAAGGTTTGATAGGGGAAATTCCTTGCTTGTTTCTGTTTTCAATATCCAAAACAGACTCAAATAACATTACTGCTTTGCCTTGGTCGGTTTTTGCTGCATATTTGTTAGACTTAATTGCTTCCTCTAAAACAGCAAGACTCATACTATCTGCACGTTTGCCAAGTTCATCAAACGAACCCCAACGACTTCTGTCATTTGGAATTACGGTTTGCTTCATCCATTTCCCGTTTACATAATTGTAAAAATCATCGGCAGGCGATACCGCAGTATCCATGTAACTTAATTCCAACGCTTTGTAACCTGAATTAGAAACAAAAGCTGTTAAAATTGCGGCTCCCATGAGCCCTAATATTGCTTTTTTCATAAAATTAGTCGTGCAATTTAAGTATGAAATTAAATCATCGCAAAAATTTCACACAGAAAGATAAAAAACATCGACAATAATGATGTTTTGTTAGTTTAATAAAATCTCAAAATTGCAATTTCGCGTATCCCTGAATTCCAAAAACAGAAAACGACTGGGTAATATCATCTTGTGCAATATTTTTTTGGTAAATGTTTAACAGGGATTCTTTGGCCTTATACCATTCAATGAAATTCTCAGATTGCACCCCTAACCTTATTCTATCGCCTAGCGGAATTGAATATACAAATTTAAAATACAGGGAATTACTACTTGACATTGAATTTTCTACTGTATTATCTTGAAAAAACATCAAAGAACCCAAATTCACTTGGGCATAAGATGAGAAATTACCCTTATCAATTTGAACACCCGGTGACAATACCCAAAATGAATTTACATTCGAGTTAATAACATTGCTATTTTCTGTTTTATCTATTGAATGTAGCATATTGTTAAACGACAAATGACCGCTCAATCTAAAGCGATTCATATAATTATAAATACCAAAATGGGCACCAATTTTTTTAGTAGTTAACGTAGCAGAATATTTTTGAAAATTTGATGTGATAACTTTTTCGTATTCTTTATAATCATAGTTATTATTTGATTGATAAAGACTGCTAATTTTATCTGTTACAGAAACTGAATTTATGCCCGTTAAGAAATAATTTTTTATTTCGCCATATAATCCAAATGGAAAAATTTTATTTCCTCTTCCTAAATAAATTGTTTGAAAATTTGCGCTGGCATTGAAATGAACAGTTGATGAAGCACCAGCAAATCCAATTTTGGAATATCCGGAATTTGGATAATAGCTCTGAAAATTGTCATTTGACAAATTCTCTATGCTTGAACAAGATACATAATTAAATCCTGCTGGCTGAATTTCTACAAAAAAACCATAATTTAAATCGCGATACTTCAATTCAATGCGATTAATTTCTTGTATTCCTTTATGATTATGCTTTTGAATAATTTCAAACGACGAGTTTTTCACTCTCAACCCAGTTGATGTGTTCGTATTCGAATTGGATGTCATTTGCCCAAAAATTGATCCTTTAAACCCAATAATTGAAAGCAATAAAAATATTTTTTTCATCGATTAATTGTTTACATGATCAATTTTCTGGGTTGATCTCATTCCATCTATTTCTACGGTTAACAAATAAATACCAGAAGACGCATTTAATTGCAAATAATTTTGAACGTCAAACTTTTCAGAACATTGCACAAGTTGACCTTTTAAATCTGTTATTTGATATTTAACAAAGCCAGAATGACGGGGTATTAATAATCGATATTTTCCTGTACCAGGATTTGGAAAAAGCACAAAATGTCCATTTTCTATACTTTCGGCACCCACATGCATTGGAAAAGTAAGTGTTCTGCAGAAGTTATTTCTAACCCTACAGGTATTCATCAAATTCAAGCAAACATTGTACTTTCCTGTACCTTGAAATTCGTGAATTGGATTCAAATCAATACTTACATCTCCATCGCCAAAATTCCAGGCGGCAAATTTAGCTTGATTGCTTTTGGGAATAAACTTACATCTAGTGGCAGACAGTATTTCAAACTTGAAATCTGCACTGATATTGGAACCATCTTCGATAACGATTGAACTACTGAACAAACAATTATCATCCAGTGCGGATACGGAATAAAAACCAGGGGAATTTACTTGAATTTCCGATCCCGTTTGACCGGTATTCCAAGTATATGATTGATAACCTGGTTGCGCAGAAATCGTAACAGGGGTTAAATCATTGCAATATGTAAAATTATTATCTGAAGTGAAAGTTAAATCAGGATGAGGAAATAATTCAATCCTTTGTTTGGCAGTGCAACCTGCATTTGTATAAGCAGTTAAATCGCTAATACCAGGATCAGTTCTCGTAATTACCCGGCCTGTTTCACCGGTACTCCACGAATAAATATCATATCCTGTTGTTGCTGTAATTTCCGTACCATTTAGACAGCTATAGTATTTTGAATTATTACAAGTTACAGTTAAATTCGGTTGATCATGAATTTGTACAAAAGTAATTGCAGAATCCTCACAAAGTTGGCTACCCGATGTTCTTAAGACTATTTTATAAGTAGCAGGTTTTGAATATAATTTAATCGGTTTTGAGGATGTGCTTTGAGATCCATCACCAAATTTCCACAAATAATTAATATTATATGTAACACCAGTAATTCCGCCTTGTATTGAAGAAGATGATGCATCTGGTTTGAATTCTTCCTTTAAGCAATATGGGGTAGATGGAAGAATCATACTTGTGGAAATTTTTGGAAGAATTACAACATTTGTTGTTGCCTGATCGTAAGAACAAGCGCCATCTTTAACGTCTAATTTGACAGTGAAATTACCTGATTTTCCATATGATTGATAATTTGGACCCGCAAAATTTGAAGTTTTAGAGTCTCCAAAATCCCATTTATACGATAACCCAGAACTAGAAGTGAGTGCGTATAAATTGAAATACCTTTGCCAAACGAATCCATAAGTATTACTTAAGGCATAAATGCGAACCGTAACAGATCTAGAATATGTACTTGAAAAATAATATGTTAATGAATCAGTATTGTTTAATTCGCGTACATTTACACCATCAATATATAGAATAAGTTTATCCATTTTTATACCTGTTGAAAAACAAAGTGGTACCTTCTCATTAACATCTGCAAATATTTCTTGTGATTCATTCACATTCGGCTTCACTAATTTTAACTGGTCATTTGTATTATACAATAAATTTGGATTGTACATCGGATAATAAATATCTTCATCAAATGTACCTTTACCTAAAACACTACCTGTTGAATTGTGAAAAACAAATGCCATTTGCATTCCATTTTCATCAGCCAAAATAGGATCATTTTTACTGTAAAAACTTTTTATTGGCAATTTAATTGACCAGCTATCATTGCCCAATGATTTCATTTTACAATACGATAATGCCCCAGTTGTATTTCCAACAACGTGCTTCCAGTTAAAGGAATTTGAACTTTTATTTGTAATTAATCCCGTGTAAATATAAACGGCTGAGCTTCCTACCAACTTAGCATTGCCAGCCTTTGCATTATAGTATATGGTTACGGTATCGTCAATATCTGGAAGTGCAGGATAAACTGAAACTGGATTTAATTTATGATATCTAATTTCTGAATTTGTTGTAGAAGTTAGAACGGAACTAAACTGAAAGCTATTTGAACCATAACACTGCGTTTTACTCTCTGTAAATTTAATTTGGGGCGCTTTGGCATTTGAAATCAAAAAATCTACTGTGTCTTTCTGAATACATTTCCCCCCATAACTAGTTGTTAAAACATATTTTGTATTTTGTTTTGGTGCAAACATAGGTTGTTTAATCGTGCTGTTACTATTGATGCCTGTTGAAGGTGTCCAAGAATAACTTAAACTTGAATTCGAATTCGACTGTGTAGGCATTACATAACTTTCACCACATACAATGTTCACTGTTTTGGGAATATTGATTTCAATTGGCGACACAACCAATTTATAGATTGCTGTATCCTTACAAGAATTGGGATTCACAGTTATAACACATTTGTATTGGTCTTCTTGATTAACCGAAATGCTATTGCTTGTTGAAATCAATGAACCGACATTATTATACCAACGATAATTTAACACTGAAAGATTCGTATTTAATTGTAAACCAACATTTACACCTGTTTGGCAAAATAGTCCATTTTGAGTAATATAGGATTGACCAGGAATTGTATAGTTTAACAAATTAAAGGTATCAACAAAAGTACATCCAGCAGAGTTATTGTATTTAACAAAATAGGTTTTGGGCGTAGCCGTAGTAATTGTTTTTGTATTTTGACCAGAATTCCAAGAATAGGTAGACGCAGTTGTATATGCCGCAGAAAATGTTACTACTGTATATTTACAAACTGTAGATGTTTGGGTGGTAACATATGTGCCAGTCGGATCAAATTTTGCAAGAAAGGCATTATTTCCGTATAAAGTATTTAAAAACGAACCTGATGTTGCAATATTAGTCGCTGAATTTGTAGATCCCGCAATATAGACTACATCATTAGAATCTGTCTCAATTGTCCCTAGAATATCGCTACCAGATCCACCAAAATAAGTAGACCATTGACGTACACCACTTCCATTAAATTTAGCTAAAAAAACATCATTTGATCCTCCAAGAGTAGATTGATGTGAATTGCTCGTTGCAATTGCATTAACCGATGAGGTATATCCACCCAAATATATATTTCCTGATATATCTAATTTAATACCACTGCAATAATCATTTCCTGTTCCACCGTAATAACTTCCATATTGGCGAGCTCCACTTGAATTTAATTTAACTAAAAAACCATCATCATTACCTGCAAATGTTGATTGATGACTTCCTGATGTTGCTATTGCCGTTGAAGATCGCGTTTTTCCACCTATCCAAATATTATTTGAACCATCTAATGTTAAACATGAAATTTCTTCTGCGCCAGTTCCGCCAATATAAGTACCCCAAGTTTTTACACCTGCACCCGTGTATTTAACCACAAAACCATCTGTTGTTCCTCCAAAAACAGTTTGTAGGGTTCCAACCGAAGCTATTGAAGTACTTGAATTGGTATACCCAGCTATAATTAAATTGGAGGCATTATCGATTCCAGCACAAAAAAAGACATCAGAGCCCGTACCCCCAGAATATGTAGACCAAACCCGACTGCCCGAATTGGTGAATTTCACAATAATACCGTCATAGCCGCCGGCCATCGAAGTTTGAGCGGCACCGGATGTTGCTAATCCTGTTGAAGCAGTATAACCTACTGCATAAACATTGCTAGATCCATCAATCGCTAAATCATTAAATACTTCATAATTGGTTCCTCCCATGAAAGTCCCCCATTGTAAAACTCCACTACTATTAAATTTAGCTAAAAAAGCGTCGCAATTTGACGCATTTGTCAGTTGAAAAGCCCCAGTAGTGGCAATATTATTGGTAGAATAAGTTAACCCAGTAACATAAATATTGTTGGAGGCATCTGAAATTCCGGATTGAATTTGATCCACATTATATCCTCCATAATAGGTTGACCAAAGTCGCTTGCCATTTTTATCAAACTTAACAATAAAACCATCTGGGCCGCTATAGAGTGATGCTTGATGTGCACCCGTTGTTGATATAGCAAAATTACTATACGTATAACCAACTAAATAAATATTCTTTAATTTGTCTTTAAAATTCCTAGTCACATAATCGGTGGAATATCCGAAATAAGTACCCCAAGATAAACAAGGGTCAACAATCAATTCCTTCGCACCATCTATTTCATCAGTATACCTAAATCGAACAACATCATTTTTAATCTCAAATTGAGTATTGACCAATTTCCCGTTTTGGTAACTCTGTGGAGCCTTTTCTTGAATACTTCCAACCGGAGTTTCAGCAATCAAATTACCTCTAAAATCAAGTATTAACGAAGATTGACCTTTAAACGCTAATTGAATTTTATTTCTATCCGCAAAAGGATGCACAACAAAATCATACTTTAACTCATTCTCCTTCAAATAAATAATCCAATCAATTCCATTATAAACATTTTCTAAAACAATTCTCTCACAACCTTGAACTGTGGTTATTCCTTTTGATGAATTTTTCAAATTATAATAATTCTCAAAATAATTAACCACTTTTTCTGATTTTATCTTTGAAGGATATTGAGCCCCCTTCAAATACATATCCAATCTATATAAATCAATTTTCTTGTTTGAATTTAATTTTGCAAAACCATTATTTTCTGAATTACTTGCAGTAATACCGACTTTAGAATTATTAGCATTAAAAACATTATCAACTATGTTAGAAGTAGATTTGAAAAAATAATGCAAACTATTATTGCTTATTACAACATCAACATTCTGAGATTTCAGCACATATAAAATTGAATCATTTTTTTGCCCATTAGACAATTGGAATTGTCCCTTGTTTTCAATAAAAACATTCGAACAACCGAATTGATTTAGCTCCTTTACTTGTGCAAACAAATTCGATGAAAATGTTGCAAATATGCATAGCAAAACAACCCGGAAAATATTTTTCGAAACCATATATTAAATTTAAATAGGTGAATGAATTTAAAAGAATGCCAATGCTTTTACACTAAAAAATGATTTAAGATCATCCAAATCTATTACCGATCCACCTCCCGTACCTGCATAGGTTAATTCGGCGGGAATAATTGGAATTGTATAGCGCAAACCAATGTCTAAATGTTTTCCAAGTATCAATGAAGCACTTGCACCTAAATTCATATATGAATCTGCGTCAATATCCAAATTTTTATATGATGAAGAAAATGAACCACTTGCAAATCCAAAAATCACATGTCCCGAATATTGTATGGCCATATATCCCTCATTAATACTTCCAGGTCCATTCGAGTTGCCCATCTGCAATACCTGCCTGCCGCCTACACCCAATTCGTAATCATAATTAATGATTGAATACGTACCTTTGACATAAGAGCCTGTAGTGGGATTTTCACCTTGAAAATCCATTGAAGAACTACCCAAATTCAAGGCATAATATAAACCATAATTAGTAGCAGAATAATTCCCAAAAGCAATAGCAACCTCAAAGGAACTTTTTGAAGAACTTATATTTGAGGGATAATCTATAGATCTGTCATCTAATATTGCTTGGTTAATTACATTCCCAAATGTATTGTATAGTGTTAAACCCAATCCAAAACTAAATTTACTTTGAGATGGTGTTACGGGATTTTGTTGAATGGGAGTGTTTCCAGCGTTCGATGAAGAACCTGCCCATTGGGAAAAAACAGGTGTTGAAATCAGCAAAAAGCCGAGAGAAATTATATTATTTAGTTTCATGAGATAGTTACAAAATTATTGTTTGATTGCATCAATGGAGTACCCGAAATTTGGTATATTTAAAACACTATTATAAAAAAACCTCTAATAAATTATTAGAGGTTTTTTTATATAAAATTAATGTTAAATTATTTCTATTAAAAGAAACAAATTGCCTTGATATTTAAGTTTGTACCGAATTTATCTTTAGAAATAATATCAAATGGCATCCCACTCCCAACAATGGTGGCAGAAGGTTTCTTAATAGGAATAGCCAAATTTAATCCAATATCAAAATTACGGCCAGCAACCAAAGATGCACCAATATTTATTGTGGCGTATGCGGAAGATACGACTTCAGATGTTTGACCAATTTGCAAATCCTGTGTGTAGTTGCCTATAACAGATCCCAGTGTAGCACCGACATTATATTGCAACGCCAAATAACCTTCTGGTAATGATTCATTTGCAGAAATATTTGGATTTGGCCTAAGTACTTGCCTAAATCCATACACATAAGAATATTCTTGCGTAATAATTTGCATACTTGCCGTGTAATTGATTGAATTCATATCAGCAGATTTCATATCTAAAGTTGAACTACCCATGTTAAATGAAAAATATGACCCAACTTTGGTTCTTATATAATTTCCTATTACAAAACCTGCTTCAAATGAAGAAATATCACTCGTAATTTCAAAAGGTAACGCATTCTTGAAATCACTGAGAGTATTGGCATTGATTTTCCCACTTTGCGCATTTAAAAGTGTTAAACCCAAACCAAACCTAGCCCTCATTTTTTTCTTTCCCAATTGAGGTGTTTCGGCAATTGGGGTATTACCGGTATTCGAACTTGAACCACTCCATTGGCCCAACGCATGGTTAGTTATTATCCCAGAAAGGATAATAACAACCAATAGTGCTCTTTTTTTCATTATTTTCTTGGAGTGCTTGATTCATCCAAAAACTGTTCTACACTCATTCTCCAAACATTGTACTTGCTGGTAACGCTCCCTCTAGAACTAATAAACAGAATATTTTTCGAATCTGGTGCCCATACTGCAGAAGCATCTGTTCCAGGGTGAAATGTTAACTGGGTTTCACCAGTTCCATCTATTTTATATAAATACAAATCCAAATTTGATGGTCTAGAATTAGATTTGGCAGTTGATCCTGTGCAAATTAAATATTTGCCGTTAGGACTCACCTTAGGACTAGAAAAAGACCTTCTAGAATCTGTGATATACTGAGTTTCAGAACCTGTTTCTACATCAACCTTCCAAATTTCTGTGCGGGTAGAGTTTTTCACCCTGCGCGTAACAAAAAGTTGTTTAGATCCGGTATTTGGCACAATACATGGATTAAATCCTTCAGAATATTGGGTCATCAAACCACTTTTTAAATCTTGGCTCCAAAGAGTATAATTTCCATTATTGTTTTTAGAATAAAACAACAAGTTTCCCTCGTCGCTAAACTCTGGATTTTGTTCATCTTCATTGCCTGATGCAATTTGACGAACAGCAGACCCTTTGTTTACATCAATCATGTAGATATTCAAGTTAGAATAACTTCCAACTCCAACCCTATCTGAAAATGACAAGTATTTTCCGTCTTTTGAATATGAAAAATCTTCAACATCATTTCTGAAAGTTCTCTGAATTGCGGCAGCGCCACCTTCTGTAGAGCGTATAAATAAATTACTTGAATTATTGTTGTTTCCTAAAAAAGTAAAATTCTTTCCGTCTGGAGAAATTGCCAAATAGGTTGCAGTATTCCACATCAATACTTCTGTATTCACCATCGTATTTCCATTGGCATACGATTCAGTTTTTAACATGGTTGGCGGACCTTCAACGATATCGCTTTCTTTGGTTAACTGTGTAAAATTAACACCTCCTTCTTCTGGAGCTGTTAAGGTAGTAAAAATGTCATTTGAATAAAACTGTTGGGGAGTTAAACATCCTGCAAGGAAAACCATTACAAATGAAATAGAGAATCCATTTATAATTACTTTTAAATTTGTACTTTTCATATCGAGATTTATTCAACAAAACTATTTCATAGTGAATATAATCTCGTACCAAAATATTGGTATTTATTGCTACAAATATAGAATTTTAGCCTACTCTCATTTCAATGATATAACTTCTTTCTCAACCAAAAGGAAGCATTCACTAAAGCAATTAAAGCGGGCACTTCAACCAAAGGACCAATGACACCAGTAAATGCCTCTGGACTTCCAATTCCAAAAACGCCAATTGAAACAGCAATGGCCAATTCGAAATTATTTCCTGCAGCGGTGAAAGAAATGGCAGCGGTTTGACTATAGTCTGCTCCCATTCGTTTTCCCAAAAGAAAACTTACAAAAAACATAATCACAAAGTAAATCATCAATGGGATTGCAATTTTCAATACATCCATAGGAATATCAATAATTGTTTGACCTTTCAAACTGAACATATACACAATGGTTAACAGCAATGCTATTAAAGTAATTGGCGAAATTTTAGGCAGCACATTCTGCGAATACCATTCTTCCCCTTTGGTTTTTATAAAATAGGTTCTCGTAACAATACCCATTAAAAATGGAACGCCTAAATAAAGACCTACGGTTTTCGCAATTTCAAACATATCGATATTGACAACACTTCCCTCTACACCAAAGTAGCCTAGTAAAACTGTTATAAAAATGTATGCATAAAAACTAAAAAACAGGACTTGAAATACACTGTTCAAAGCCACCAATCCAGCGGCATATTCTCTGTTTCCCTCAGCCAACTCATTCCAAACAATCACCATGGCAATGCATCTTGCCAAACCAATTATTATCAATCCTACCATGTAATGCGGCATATCTTTCAAAAAGGTAACCGCCAATACAAACATCAAAACAGGGCCAATTACCCAGTTTAAAAACAACGAAACGCCTAATACTTTTTTGTTTTGGAAAACTTCTCCCATTTTCTCATATTTCACCTTTGCCAATGGCGGGAACATCATCAGAATCAATCCAATGGCAAGTGGGACGTTCACTCCCCCATTGCTCGTATTTGATT
>CANFVI010000040.1 GCA_947450405.1 Flavobacteriales bacterium | reverse complement strand
ATGATGAGTGACATTTATTTCAAAAATGAAAATGCAATCCAGAAAATTGAAAAAGAAAGAAAATCGTTTTGATATTTTCTTAGGTTCATTATCTTTGTGAAACCTAAAGAAACTCAAACTAGACAATCAAGCCCTCCTTTTGGCTGCTTGGTTTCTAAGGGGGTTTCCAAAGAGAAATAGAGAAGTAAAATACTTGATATACAGGAGTTTAGTGGTTATGGTTCATAATCCTAACTCTCCGCTGGAAACATATCCATATTGTTTCATTTACTTTGAAACCGTTGTTATTCAACGGTTTCTTTGTTTTATATGGTTTCTACTTGTTTCTACAAATACCATAAAAAGCGTCTTAACCGTTTCAATTTCACAAAAGTCTGTTTCAGTAACAAAATTTGAAACCCTATTTTTTCAAGTTGCTAAAATGCAATAACTTGTAAAAACCAGGTTTTTTTTAAGTTCTGAGACCTACTTAGATTCGAAACCTTAGACCTATGATACTTAATACTTGTTCCGTAAAATTCTTTCTAGACAATGCTAGAGAGAAACACGATGGATTTTCCATCTTTTGTCGCATTATCGCTAACCGTAAAAAAGCCGAATTTAAAATTGGCTTTAATTGTCATCCCCATGAATGGGATGATAAATTAGGTCAACCCAAACCAAAGGGAAATGATGCACATACCAAATTGGCTGAGATCAACCGCATTCAATCTGAAGTCAATAGCATTGTAGCTGATGCAAACCGCAGAAATAAAATATTAACGCCATCTGAAATTAAAGAACGCATTAATGGAAATGGGAATGAAAATCATACCTTATTATCTGTTGGACATAAATTGATATTGCAGTATGAAAAAACAAAGCAAGCACCTGAAAACCTTCAGAAAATCAAAAACACATTAGAATATGTGAAGCAATTTTTGAAAGAAGAAAAATTGACCCACATACCCATTGAAAACGTAAATCTTCGGATATTGAAAGATTTTGATAGTTATCTTTCAAATTTGAGCGTGGGTAAATATGGCCTAAAATTGAGCATCAACACAATTGGAAAGCACATGTCGAGGTTAAGAACTGTTTGTAAGTTTGCCCAAGATTCTGAGCTCATACAGAAAAATGTGTTCAATGGGTATAGAATCCCTCATGTAAAAGTAAGAAAAAAGTCGTTAACACTTGAAGAGTTTCAGAGATTGAGGGATATTGACTTAAGTGACGAACCAGAAAAAGACAGGGTAAGGGATGCATTTATTTTTTGCTGTTATGTAGGGGTGAGGTTTGCCGATTCACAGAAATTATTGAAGGTTGACAATATTCAATTTAATAAAAATTACAATATGTGTTTTTTAACCATGATTCAATCCAAAAGCGAACACAATGTTGGATTGCCAATTTATATCCCGATTATCCCGGAAGCAATGGAAATCATCAAAAAGTATGGAAATACAAATTTTAGAAAAATTGAAGGCAATTTACTGCCACCAATCAGTAATCAGCATGCAAATAGGGTATTGAAGGATTTGGCTGTTGTTACTCAAATTGATAATAAAACGCTCACATTCCATTTGTCGCGACACACTTGCGCGCAGTTGCAGTATGAAGCTGAAATTCCAGAAAAAACAACGGGAGCTTGGCTGGGACATTTTTCTAATTCAATTACAAGTGTGTATCAAAACAATTATGATAAAACGTTGGCAAAAGCATCTGTTAAATTTGCAAATTACTTGAAGGGTAATGGGAGCGAAGAATAAGCCGAAGGCCTTAGGTTCATGATTACATTAAACCAATAATTTTGGTCAAGCCAGGATCATTACGTCACAAATTTTGACAACATTTGTGACGTAATGATAAGATGGCATAATGAATTTAACATTTTCAACCGTTTGAAAACGTTTATAAACGTTTACAAACGATTTTGGGTCCCTCCAAATCTTTGATATTTTTGTTTTTGAGGGATAATCCTTATTTATTTGTCTTTATCAGGATTATTTGAAGCTTGAATGTAAATGATGGATAGGCCAATGCCTATGATGGCTATCAATGCTATCATTTTCCAATTTGATACTTGGTTTTGAATTTTTACATTTTGACTGCTCAATTCACTTATTTTAGTTTGATTGAAATCATAATGATGCGCATTGCTCATTAATTCAAATGCGTTGGGCATTTCCTTTATTAAATTTTGCATAATATATAATGGTTTTCTAAAGTTGGGTGTCCAATAAGTTTAAATTTTAATTGAAAAAACGACAAAGGATTTTTATTGCCTATGTCACATTTCCCTGTGTACGCATTATATGATGAATTATATCCAGCCCCTTTTAAAGTTGTATGAGATAATTCTATACAATTGGGATATTCTTTTGATTTTTCTAATCTGTGGAAAAGATTTTCTAATATTTTGTCGTTTTCTCTAATTCCCTTAATTACTTTTCTTTCCTTGTGGATGGAATCAAAATTGTCATTTTGAAAACTTTGGCTTCGGCATTTGTCGCAGCAGTATATTTTATTGCTGCGACCACCATAAATCATATTTGTGCAATTTAAATTGGCACACATTCTTGCTTTATTTATCATAAAGTTAAAATTTGGGGATCAAGATGTTTTGAAGTTCCGTTAATTTAAAATAAACACGTTTGCAACCTTCAATTTGGTAGGTGTTAATTTTGTTTTTTGCTCTTAATCGCCATAACGTGGTTCTTCCTATTTTCAAAATAGCAAGAACTTCTTTCTCGGTGATGAAATCTATTTCATCATTGTAAAGTGTTGTATTCATAGTGCACAAAATTGAAAATTGATGCGCATATCTAAAAAACCTACTTTTTACAAGTAGTTGATTTTCAATTAACAGTTCAAAAATATTATTAAAGAATATTTTTGAACTTTTTCAAGAATTGTCGAACTCTTCGACTTAAATAATATCTCCTATACAGCTCAATATCATCATTTGGATATAATTCAAAATATTCTTCAGATGTTAGAATTTTATAATTATTTTCAAGAATAAGAATTAAAGGTACAAGAGATTCGTAAACGATATCCATATTCGCTTTGGGCTTTAATTGAATGCATTTTATTAAATTGGGGTTGTCGAAGACTGGAATTTTGGATACAGTGCTTTTGGGAGATAAAGAAGTGAGCAAAGTATTCCATAGTTTAGAAGTTGATTTTATCACTTCGGGATTAATATTGGCAAAATCATCTCTAATGATCCTATCATTATTAACCTTGCTATTGGTTGAAACTATATCTGGTGAATTATTATCTCTTTTTGAAGCACTTCTAATGGCCTTAATCAAATTGTTCTTGGGCATAAACCTAGATGTAAACTTTTGACTCAAATACAGTAAAATAAACGTTTTTAAACGCGATTCATCTATAATTACCATATTGGTTTTATCAATTACTTTAATAACATGGGTTATGTCATTCATAGAAACCAATGGATAGTTAATGGATTTTAAAATAGGGGAGTCATCATTCACAAAATCCTTACATAAGAATAAGCAGTCGTACTTATAACCATCACACTTTAGTTTTATAAGAAACCGATGTTTATCTTGATCCGATTTAAATTTTCCAATTAATTCGAAAACATGCAATTGTTTATACTTCCAATCTTCAAATTCATCTACATTAAATCTATCAATTTGCTCTTTTAGTAAATCAGGAAAATGATTCACGAATTTTTCGTAATGATTATGGGTAATTTGATTGATAATGTTCTTAAATGCAATTTCGTATTGATTCATGGTAAACTAGATTCATGCAAGGTATAACAGGAACATCTCAATTACAACTCTAATGCATTGAATAATAATATTATTTTGAGGGATAAGGGGAGAGTTGGGGGATAAGGGTAATCTTAATAGAGTTCTTTTATCCAACAAAATTAGAGAGATCTATTTGGGGATTATACTGAATTTCTAAGTCTTTGCCGTTCCAAATTGCGTCGCAACTTTCCAGGCGGTAGGTGTCGCCTTGGTTCCAACTGGCTCCAACATAATCTTCAATTAAATCTTCAATGAAAACGCGCTCACCAATTTGGATGTCTTTTGGAATTAAATATGCTGCAAAAGGTGACGCGAAATTGTGGGGATAATATTCGGTCCAATCAATTACGGTTGCCAAATCAGGGTTGCCCTTCAAATTATGAAAGATCCGATAGTCGTTTGTTACCGTAATTTCACCCGTCTTTTTGTTCTGAATAACAGCGTATTTAGAACGGATTTCAGAAGAAGGCACAACTTTTTTGAGTAAAGGTTGAAGTCCTTTACTCGCAGCTTCATTGATGCTTTTTTTGTCGCGTGCAGTTTTGACAATACGGATATTATCCATGTTTTTATTTTTGTTCCAAAATTCCATTTGATATGATTTGTAGGTTGTGTTGATTCAAGTCTAATTTCATGCAAGTGTTGGGGTTTTGAGTAACCAAATGAAGCAGTTCATCATCCGACATATATTGGGTATCGATGATCAGATGGTCGCAATTTGAACATTTGCGTGATGTTGAGTTTGTTGCATCTAGATTGTCCCAATTTATTTTGTATGGACAATTCATCTTCTTGATAAATTCGCCGTTGTTGGTATAAACCTCCATGGTTATTGGGTCAAATCTCATTGATTGTATTATTTTGAGGGATTTATGATAGTATTCAAAAATAGGAAAATAATTGTGGATATGAGGTGAAAATTGAGTATTAATTATCGTTTATTAATTAACTCATAATCATTAATTTTGACGCTTGAAAATTTATATTTTAACGCTCATTTCACTATTGTCGGGGATTTTAAAATGTGATGCAAGAGGCTAATGAAATGCAAATGCATGCAATGAAAGGGTAGTTTCATAAGATGAAATATTTCCAAGCTACAAAAACCAAGGCCCCAGGAATGCTCAACAAAAACAGGAAGCTCAACAAGCATACTCTGCTAGTCTTATTGTAAACCCTGTTATACAATGCTTTATTTGGATCAGTAATCCATCCCAAACCTCTAGGAGCTTTGAATCCTAGGTTATGTCGAATTATGCGCTTTACCGAAGTTCGAGCAGCAATTCGTTTGGTGAGGGACGATATGCGGAATCCGAATTTCATTTGTTTAATAATACTCCTTAATGTAGCTGTAAGCTCTATCAAATAATACTTGGTCTTTGTGCAATTGATATTTTAATAGTGCTTGCCTTAATGATTTTTGAACCTCTCTTTCACCAGAGGTTGTTTTTTGCCAACCAGGAAAGCTAACTACACGAACAATCGCATCAATATCTGCTACGATGCGTTCCACAACTGCGGGTGTTTGATCGGTTTTTAATTCTATGAATAATTCTGTTAAGGCTGCCTTTGGTGATTTTTCTTGAACTTCTGATTCTAAATCTTTCTCTGCTTGAACTGTTTCTTTGGCTATTTTACAAAGTTCCTTAACAAACTCAATGGAAGTGATCAATCCTTTCTCGGCCTTGTCTCTCAATGCTTCTAAGAGTTCACTAAGTTTCTTGAAACGTGGATCGTTTTTATGTTTATTGAATCGACTTACAAGAATTTTTTCAAGCTTCTTCGCATTTTTTGGATCGGGATTATTGAAAATATCTTCAATTACATCGGCGTCTAAAATAAATTCATCCAGGTTATGAATTTCTCCAACGTGAATGTTATCGTGTATGAGTTTGGTTGTTTGCGCACCCAATGTCATCCATAATAATTTACCTACATTATCTGATGCTGGACGCACCGATTCAAATACTTGTGTTAGCCATTTATAATCTACTTGATATAAATTTAAAATGGTATCAGGTGATAGTGACTCCCAGAGTTTGCTTAAGAATTTATAGTCTTTAGCAAAAGCATCTTTTTTCTCATCTGTTTTGATGGCATTTTGAGCGGCTTCAAGACCTTCAAATCCATGTTGAGTTCTATCCAAACCTGTAAAATGTTGTAAAGCATCTTTTACTGCTTGTGGCAATTGACCACGCAGTTCTGATAAGTTGGTGATGATTTGTTTTACTGATGCTTCATCAAACTCTAATGCTTTTGCAGCATTGTCAAACACACCAAAATAATCTACAATACGGCCATAAGTTTTATTTGGAAACAAACGGTTGGTTCTACAAATGGCTTGCAAAAGCGTATGGTCTTTAATGGACTTATCTAAATACATGGTTTGCAAAATAGGTGCATCAAAGCCAGTGAGTAGTTTAGCTGTAACAATGAGAAACTGTAAATCAGAAATTGGATCATTGTATTCATCAACTATTCGCTCTTGTTGCGATTTATCAACGCCCCACTTTTGTTTGAATTCAAGTGTATCATTGGCAGTGGTAGAAACAACTACTTTACTTGCTTCAACTGGGAAAAACTTATCAAGTGCTTCTTTATATTGCACACAGGCTTCTCTATCAGGGGTCACAATCATGGCTTTGAAACCATGAGGTGCTACTTTTTCTTTGAAGTGAATTGAAATATCCTCTACAATTTTTGCCACCCGCTCCGGTGATTTGAGGAAGGCGGCCATCTTCGCCGATTTTTTATTTAGTGCATCTGCTTCTTCGTCCGTAAGCGAAGCCTCTTCTTTGAAATCTTTGAAAAGTATGTCTATCGTATCTTTATCAACGTGAACATCTATCAAGCGAGGCTCAAAATGTAAGGGCAACGTTGCTCCATCGCGAATAGAATCTTGAAAAGTGTAACGAGATAAATATCCACCTTCATCTTCTTCAGAACCAAATGCCCAAAAAGTATTCTTATCGGCTTTATTTACTGGAGTTCCAGTTAATCCAAACAAGAACGCATTAGGCAAGGCCGCACGCATTTGTCTTCCTAAATCACCTTCTTGAGTTCTATGAGCTTCATCCACCAACACAATAATATTATCGCGGGTATTCATATTGGGTTTAGCATCACGAAATTTATGTATCATAGAAATGATAATTTTTCGTGTATCCTGTTCCAACATTTTTTGTAAATCCTTAATGCTTTCGGTAGCTTCTACGTTGGGAATATCTGATGCATTGAAGGTGCCTGAAATTTGAGTATCTAAATCGGTACGATCTACCAGCACAATAACAGTTGGACTTTTTAACTCTGCTGCTCGTCTTAATTTTTGTGCTGCAAAAACCATTAACAACGATTTACCTGAACCTTGGAAATGCCAAATCAATCCCTTTTTAACACGCCCTTCTTTTACGCGTTCTACAATTTTATTTGCTCCTTCGTATTGCTGAAAGCGTGGTATTACTTTACTGCGTTGTTTTTTCTTGTTGCTTGTGAACAAAGAAAAGTTTTGTAAAATATCTAACAAGCGAGCAGGGCTTAATAAATCACCCATCTCTTTGCCAATTTCACCTAAGCCCAATCTGCGCGCAAGTGTTTCATCTTCATCTTCGTCTTCTAAACGCCAAGGTGCCCAAAAGTCTAATGGGCAACGGATGCTTCCATAATACAACGCTTTGCCTTCGGTGGCGAAGGATAATATATTGGGCACAAATAATTGTGGAACGGTGTTTTCATATACTTCGTGAATTTCATAGGCACCATCTAACCAACTTACACTTGGTCTTATAGGTGTTTTAGCTTCGCCTACAACAACAGGAATACCATTGATGAATAAAACAATATCGGGTATTTTGGTTTCGCGATGATGGATACGAAATTGATTGGTAACAATGTATTTATTTTGATATAAATTTTCAAAATCGAAAATACGAATAGGTACATGGCGATTGTTTTCACCAAAGGGCATGGTTTTATCTCCTCCGAGCCATTTAAAAAATTCTTCGTTGGCTTTTACTAGCCCTATTTGATTAACGGAAATTAAAATAGCTCGAAGTTTATAAATTACTTCATCAGCCAATTCTGATTTCGCTGATATTTCAGGATTTAAACGAATTAAAGCATCCTTCAATTCTTGTTCAATAAGAACTTCATTTACCGAACGGTTTAAATCCTCAGCTGATTTGTATTGCCATTGTGCACCATAGCCTTCTTTTGGTTCTTGCACTTCATTACTATTTAAATTTACCCTACTGAGTTGGTGAATGATGTAATGCTCTACGCTATTGAGTTCGTTAAATCCCATGCTTAAAATATTTGATTGATGAGGCTTTTTTGTAAAGATTGAGAAGAGACTAATTTTTCATCGCAATTTGATTTCGAAGCATCTATAGCTAATAATTCCCTTTCATATTTAATATCATCCCCCTCAAATGGTAAATAAATTGGCATTTCCATTAATACACCTTTATTTAATTTAGGTCTTGTTCCACTTGCAATAAAATCACTAATGTTAGAGAAATTAAAATACTCCTTTACTAAATAACGGCTTCCTTTGATAATTTTTAGAACGTGTGCGTGATTATTAACCCAACATTTTTCATCAACAGAATAAGCAATTGGCAGATTTCTACTTACTAAATTTTCGCCATCCTCAGAAATTAATAGAATTTCTTCATCAAAAATAAAATCTGAAACATAATCAACGATACCACTTGCACCGTAGTATGGATATTCGCCATTTGTTCTAATACTTGATTTGATTGGAATTCTTTTATTATCTAAGCTTTCAGATATTGACCCTATTTTCAATTTTCTACAATTTTCTTTTTTAAAGGTTTCTTTAAGTTTTGACTTTTTAAGTTTTTTGGTCATATCAATTACTAACTTTTCCTTTTCAATCACTTCATCCATAGCCCAGAGTAATTCTGCCAAGCGGGCTTGCTCGGCTTTGGGAGGGAGGAGGAATTCGTAGTTGGCAAGGTCTTTCCAATTTATATATGGATTAACAGAACCTTTTGAATTTTTTATTGAATGATCTGTAAAACCTTCCGACATCATCACAAAAGGCAATAATCGTTTATCAATTATTTTTTCATTAGCCTTTATAACCAATGTCGTATTTGATGTTATTCCTTCAAATGGAGCAATAACTACTTTTCTTAGATAGGTCCTTCTTGAACCATAAAGTATATCATCCTTTTCAAAATATCTTATGAAAGCAGGTCCCAGATATTCATCTGTCAATTCACCCCATTCTCGAAGATGCAAATCTTGAGAACCCATATGTTCTCCTTTTACATAAAATGTCAAATCAGTTTTATCTCTATCAACAGATATTTTTTGTTGTATTGCAACTGCTCCAAATTTTACTTTAGTCCAATTCTTCTTGTCAATTTGAAGCGTATCTGCTGTGTTTTCAATTAAGACTTTCATTATTTTAATACTTCGAATAAGTTATTCATAGAATCATTAAGTGTCTTACTTGAAGTTTTCCAATTACCGAATGCTTCTTCAAAAGTTAGTTGCTCTTCACCCTTATCAACTTTTACATAAAAATTAATATTCATATTGCCTTCAAGGTCTAATATTTCTTCAATAGTTGCAACCTTAGCATAGTGAGGAATGTCCTTGTATTCCTTGAAAGCAGAATAAAGTTTATCTATATGTTCTTGATTTAAATAAGCTAATCCTTTATTATCTATGACATCATACTTTCCATTTACGAATAGTACTTTGCCTTTTCTGCTTTTGGGCTTATTTGTATTTCCAACTAAAATCATAGCTTCCATTGGAGAATTATAAAACAAGTTTGCACCCAATCCTATTACAGCTTCAACCTGGTCTTCAGCAACCATTTTTCTCCGCAATTCTGCTTCCATATCTCGAAATAAAATTCCGTGAGGCCAAAGGATTGCATAACGACCGTTTTTCTCATTTAAGCTTTTGTGAATGTGCTGCTGAAATGCATAGTCGGCACAACCTTGTGTTGGTGTTCCCCAAATATTTCTTCCATAAGGATCATTTTCAAAACTTTTACGGTCCCAGGCTTTAATGGAGTAAGGCGGGTTAGCTAAAATGACATTGAACTTTTTAAGGGTATCATTTTCCAAAAACGCAGGTTGTGCCAAAGTATCACCACGCACAATGCTAAATTCCTCAATACCGTGCATAAACATATTCATGCGTGCAATAGCAGAGGTAATGAGGTTAATTTCTTGTCCGTATAATTTCAGGGTGCGGTATTCTTTTCCTTCATCACGCAAATGCAAAGCGCAGTTCAACAACAAGCCACCTGAGCCACAAGTAGGATCATAAACACTCTCGCCCGGTTGCGGGTCCATAATCATGGTCATGAGTTTTACCACTGTGCGGTTGGTATAAAACTCGGCAGCGGTATGACCGCTATCGTCCGCAAATTCTTTAATTAAGTATTCATAAGCATTACCCAATTTATCGTCGGCAACAGTGCTCAAATTGAGTTTGTGTTGAGAGAAATGTTCAATTAAATTAATTAGCGTAGCATCTGAAAGACGGTCTTTATTGGTCCAACTTGCATCACCAAAAATGCCATATAAGGTATCGGGGTTTGCTTTTTCAATCTCCCGCATGGCACTTTGTATGGCCATGCCCACATTGGTGGTAGTTTCGCGAGCGGTGTTCCAATGGGCATTTTGAGGTACAATAAAATGATGGTGTTCTGCAAAGGCAGCATATTCTATATCGCCATCGCTTTCTTTTAATGCCCGTTCAAATTCTTCGTCATACACATCGCATATCCGTTTGAAAAACAAAAGAGGGAAGATATATTGCTTATAATCTCCGGCATCGATGGTGCCACGCAACACTTTGGCAGCTCCCCAGAGGTATTTTTCTAGTTCTTGTTGGGTCATTTAATTCCAGTGCTTATTGATGTATTCGTATGCTTCACTTATATCATATGATCTAGATGAAGCAGCATGTCGAACATAAAACTCTTTTTTGCCGTTAACATTTAAAAACACAGGCTTGTTGCTTGCGCTAACCTCAACTATGGCAAACTCTTTTTCAGAGACAGATTCAAATTTTATTTCAATGTCTGCCTGTTGTTCTTTGCCAAGTCCGTTAATGATCATATTGTCAAAATGTAATAGAAAGCCATCTTTTCCTTTATTTCCAAATGACGAAAAATCTTTATCTAAGCCCAAAACATTGCCATCATCTTCTATTCCAATATATAAAGTTCCTCCTTCAGAATTTTGGAAACCATTTATCGTCTTCAATATACTATGCTCAACATATGGCATCGGTTTATTTTCTCTCAAACACATACGCAATGAAGATTTATATTCAATAAAGTTATTTTCTTCATGACTAAAGTATTCTATCCAGTCCCTAACTTGTTTAATCTCTCGCACATCATTGTTGTCTGGGCTATGATTTTTTAATCGAAGTAAAAAGTCATTTATTTCTTTCGCAATCCAATTTCGTCTAGACAATAAGAAATCATCAAATCTTTCGGCATCCCATAATTCAGGGTTATCAGGGATAAACTGTTTTACTAAAGCCTCTGGGTATTCAGATCTCACAACATGCAAGTATTGAGAAGGTGATTTGTCGTTTATTGAATAATTTGTATCTCTGGTTATAAATGCTCTATTGGCAATTTCATTTACTTTCTTTTTGTCAATGTGATTATCACTCTGAAACCCATTTCGATATAAATATGCTTGAGGGAAAATAT
>CANFVI010000039.1 GCA_947450405.1 Flavobacteriales bacterium | reverse complement strand
GCTCTGCCATAACAGCATTTGCACTTACACCCATAGCCAATGCATGCCCATGGTCTCTATATGCTGTAATTACTTTATCGTCTTTCGTTGTGGCTGTGATCATTCCTGCAACCAAAGCCTCTTGTCCGATATATAAATGACAAAATCCTTTGATCTTTTGTTGACCATATAACTGTGCAGATTTTTCTTCAAATCTTCTCACCAACATCATGGTTTTGTACCATGATAGGTATTGTTCTTTCGTGAATTTCATTCTGTTCTGAATTTCAATTTAGAGCGCAAAGATAATATTTATTCAATGCCACGGCAAACAAAATCAAATTGTCTAAATTTTATCTTCAATGTTTTTAACTTTATCCTTGATTAATCCAATTTCTTTTTGAATTAATCGCAAGGTAGGACCAAGGTCATTGTCGTCTGAATTTTTTGGTTCTTCGAACTTAGGGTTGATGTAATTGATAAACTTCCAAATTTCTAGAATGTCTTGAACTTTAACCGAATAGGGTTTGTAATTGGTATTTGTGCTGCATAAAAGAAAGGAACCATCTTCTTCAATTCTGTTATAAAGGATTTTAAAAACGATACCGTCTTCTTGGGTAATGACAATATAAGGATGGCCATTTCTGACCATATTCCAATCTTGTAAAAATTCTCCGGTAACATAAGCTCCATCAACAACAGGAGGCATGCTATCACCAGAAATAGGGAAGGATCTGTATTTTTTATTGGGAGATAAAAAAGGCAAGTTAAAAGCGGGTAGAACCTTAATATAATTTGGATCGGCGTAACCAGTTGCATAACCGGCTTTTGCTTTTACCGGAACCAATTCGGTATTTTCTTCATTATCGGGGGTAACAGTGGTTGCCAAAATACGCAATCTAGTTCCTGTAATATCAATATCATAGCCACGTTCCATTTGTTCTAATTGGCTTTCGGCAATGGTTGATAAATCAATTCTAATGAGTTTGTCTATATTGACTTGGTAGAAATCAGAAAGTTTAAGTAGTACTTGTATTCCGGGTTCTGCAACACCATTTTCATAGCTATTATAGGCCGACCTTGTAAGCCCGATATTCGCTGAAACTTCTTCTTGACTGCGCTTTCTGCGTTTTCTAAGTAATTTGATGTTTTCTTTTAAATACATAATTGATAACTATTTTAGCAATGTTTTGGCATGTAAATTAACAATCTATTTTTCAAACTACCAAATAATTATTAAATAACTTTTTCTTTTGGGTATTTTATTTTTACTTTGTAGATATGAAATTTTGGCTGATTAAGTCCGAGCCTTTTAAATACAGTTGGGCTCAATTCGAAAAAGATCAGCAAACTTTTTGGGATGGTGTTCGCAACTACCAGGCCAGAAATAATTTGCAAGCCATGAGTGTTGGTGATAAATGTTTATTTTATCATAGCAATGAAGGCAAAGAAGTTGTTGGAATCGCTGAAATTGTGAATCCCGCTTACCAAGATCCTACAACATCTGAAACCGCTTGGGTTGTTGTTGATGTTAAGCCTTTACAAAAATTAAAGAATCCCGTATCTTTGGCAACAATGAAATCCGATGAGCGTTTGCATACTTTGGGACTATCAAAACAGCCTAGATTGTCTGTAATTGCGCTTACAGAAGATGAATACAATATTATAATCCAGTTATCGAATGATAAATGAACCTAAAATATTATTAAACAGCACAAAGGCGAATTTAATTATTCGAAGATTTGCGCTTCAAATAATTGAAAACCATAAAGATTATCAAAATACCGCTGTTATTGGACTACAACCTAGGGGTGTTTTATTGGCTAAATCTATTCACAATGAACTTTTGAAATTAGGCGCCAATGTACTTTATGGTGAAGTAGATCATACATTCTTTAGAGACGATATTGGCAGAGGTGGATTTCACATTCCGAAACCTTCTAATGTCAATTTTTCTACTGAAAATAAAAACATCATTATTGTTGATGACGTGCTTTTTACGGGGCGAAGTGTTAGAGCAGCAATTGATGCAATTATGAGTTTTGGACGACCAAACTGTGTTGAATTGATGGTTTTGGTTGATAGAAGATTTCAACGTGAATTGCCTATTAAGCCAGATTATACAGGAGTTACAATTGACTCAAGAAATACAAACGACTTTGTAAAAGTTGAGTGGGAAAACAACAATGATGTTCAAGTTTGGCTATTAGAAGATAAAAAATGAATCAAGGAGAATTAAATCATTTATTAGGTATTAAGGGATTAACTGCAAGTCAAATCCATACAATTTTTGATACTGCCGATAATTTTTTAAATTTATTACAAGCGCCAGTTAAAAAAACTCCTGCATTAAGAGATATTACAATTGCAAATTTGTTTTTCGAAAACTCAACCCGTACTAGGGTTTCATTTGAATTGGCAGAGAAAAGATTGGGTGCAGATATCATTAACTTTTCTTCTTCATCATCAAGTGTAAAAAAAGGCGAAACTTTAATTGATACTGTAAACAATATTTTAAGTATGAAGGTTGACATGATTGTGATGCGTCATCCTGCTCCAGGCGCTTGCATGTTCTTGGCAAAAAATGTTAAATCTCAAATAATCAATGCCGGCGATGGTACCCATGAACATCCAACCCAAGCTTTGCTTGATGCATTTTCTATAAAAAATAGACTTGGTTCATTGGAAGGTAAAAAAGTTGTTATTGTTGGCGATATTAAGCATTCTCGTGTTGCTTTAAGTAACATTTACTCCCTTCAATTGTTGGGTGCCGAGGTTATGGTTTGTGGACCTGCAACACTAATTCCAAAATATATCAATCAATTAGGGGTTAAAGTATCCCATAACTTAGACGAAGCGCTTGCATGGTGTGATGTTGCAAATATGCTCAGAATACAACTTGAGCGACAAGATCAAAGGTTTTTCCCATCATTAAATGAATATACAAATTTGTATGGATTAAACATGAACAGATTGAACAAATTAGATAAAGAAATTTGCATCATGCACCCAGGTCCAATTAATAGAGGGGTAGAAATTAGTAGTGAAGTGGCAGATAGTAATCAAAGTATTATTCTTCAACAAGTTGAAAATGGGGTAGCTGTAAGGATGGCTGTGCTTTTTTTACTTGCACAACATAAATTATAAAATGAATCCAATTTTAGTAGAAGTCATTCGTGGCACAGTATTAGAGAGCTTTCACCGTGGTGTGATTTGTGTGGTAGATAAAAATGGTAATGTCATCTATTCTGTTGGAGATATCAATCAAGTTGCATACCCAAGATCGGCAATGAAGTATTTTCAGCATTTGCCTTTATTGGTATCTGGTGCGTTTGAGAAACTTAATTTAACATTAGAAGATTTGGCTATCATGTGTGGTTCTCATAATGGTGAGAAAATACATGAAGACTTGGTTTCTAAAATTTTAGACAACTTGAATTTGGGGGAAGTTGACCTTCAATGCGGTGCTCAAGCTCCGACATTAAAAAAAGACCTGTATGCATTAATCAAAGCTGATAAAAATCCAACGCAATTGAACAATAATTGCAGCGGCAAACATGCGGGATTCTTGGCTTGGTGCAAAGCGCACTCGGAGGATACCAAATCGTATTTAACTGCTTCACATCCTTTACAACAAGAAATCAAAAAATATGTAGCTCAATTCTATGAAGTTGCTGAAGACGAATTGCTTTTGGCAGTTGATGGTTGCAGCGCTCCAACTTATGGAATGAGTATTTACAAACAGGCTATAGCTTTCAAAAATTTAATAAGCAACCAATATAATGAGCAGTTAAATGAAGCTTGTAAGAAAATTGTGAGCGCCGTAACCAATTTTCCGGAGATGGTTGCTGGTTCTCAACGTTATTGTACAGATTTGATGAAGGTTACCAATGGAAGGATCGTTGGTAAAACTGGCGCAGATGGCGTTTATTGTTTGTCTATTCCCGAAAAAAATTGGGGTATAGCTATCAAAATTGACGATGGTAAAATGGGTCCTCAATATCAGGTTGCGCAAGAGTTGTTGTTGAAGTTGAATTTAATTTCACAAGATGAAGCTGATCAACTCAATCCATATAGAGAATTTGATATTAAAAATTTCGCAGGAAATAAAGTGGGCAGTTCTTTGGTGGTGAATGTTCCAGCTTTCAAATAATAAAATGTTGAATGTAAAGACTTTTTGTACAACATTTTTAATTTTAGTTTTTCAAACTGAGTCGTTTGCTCAATTTAGAAACATATCTTCAAACTCGGTAGAAGAAGATATGCTTTTATCAACCAATTTGAATTTAATTAGTACAAATAAATTCTATCCGCAAAGTGCAGAATTGATAGGTCAACTTTCTTCTTCAGAAGGTATTTTATTCTCAAATAAACAATTTGACTATTTTCAATGGAATAATCCAGAATACTTTAACAACAAACGGATAAAATTTACACAATTGAATTTTATCAAAAAGCAAAGCGAGAATGGATTTTATCTAAATCCCAATCGATTTTATTCATGGGAAAGCAATGATAAAAAAGACTACTTTGTTATGAACCCTGTTTTAGATTTGTCTACAGGGAAAGATATTAAATCAGATAATTCAATTCTTTATAATGGTAGAGGTGTTCAGGTACTTGGCCAATTTGGAAATAAATTGGTTTTTCAAACGACAATGGTTGAATACCAAGCACAGTTTCAAAATAATTTTAATTTATATCAAAATAAATTCAATGTTATTCCGGGTATTGGGAATATTCAAAAAAATTCATTCAATTATTGGGATTATTTTAATGCCACGGGATATATTTCAGCCAAAATACTTGAAAAAATAGATCATACCAATAAAATTGATAGTTTAAATTATCAAATAGTTGCATCATTTGGACATGATAAACAATTTATTGGTGCGGGTTTTAGAAGTTTAATTTTAAGTGATTTTGCCCCACAATCTCTATTCTTGAAAGTAAATTACAAATTGGGTCCATTTAAATACCAAAACTTATTTAAAGAGTTAATTAGTAATTCTACCGATTCTAATAATATTTTCAATAAAAAATACTTGGCACTTCACAGAGGGTCATTACAATTCAAGAAAAATATATTTGAAATTGGATTTACAGAAATGATTGTTCAGTCTAGGAAAGATAATAGTTTGGATGCTAACTATTTCAATCCTGTTATTTTTTATCGATCTATTGAACGCGAATTGGGTTCAGGTGACAATGCTTTCATCGCTTTAGATGCAAAATATTCTAAAAAACAATTCGTGGCATATGGACAAATTTTAATTGATGAATTTGAAGTTAAGAAAATATTCACTACAGTGTCTTCTAGAAATAAATTTGGATATCAATTTGGAGTTTATTTTCAACCACAAATAGCAGTATTTAAACAAAGTTATTTTAATTTAGAATATAATCAGGTTAGGCCTTATACTTATTCTCATTGGACCAACAGTTATTTTTCTTCGTATAATCAATCTATGGCTCATCCATTAGAAAGTAATTTTAGAGAAATTCTTTTCCGTTGTTTTGTTATTCCTCAAAGTTTCCAAAGATTTACGTTTAAAAATATAATGTCTATTGCTATAAAAGGATTTGACACTGACGGTAAAAATTATGGGGGAGATATTCGAAAAAGTTGGAAAACAGCTTCTAGTTGGGATTATGCGCCAACAACACAAGGTGAAAAAGGAACAATTTTAAATGTTTTCAATGAGATAACCTATTATGCCATGCCTAATTTGCTTCTTCAATTAACTCAGCAATTCAGAAGTCAAAGCAATATCAATCAATCAAATAATTATTTGTATTTTTCTATTAAATACAATTTTACCGATACGAGAAGTCAAACTATTTTCTAAACAAAAAAGGCATCTGAAAATCAAATGCCTTTTTTGTAAAATGAGAATAGAATATATTATTTAATCAACCTAAATATTTTATTCCAACGAATTCCTTTCGTATCGTATTCCATTGATTGATCATGGATTTTTGGTTCTCCCATATCAGTAATTCCAATTACTTTTTTCAATCCGAAAAAGGTAAACACTGGTTTGCCAATAATGTGGTCTTCAGGAACATAACCCCAGTATCTTGAATCAGATGAATTGTATCTATTGTCACCCATCATCCAATAGTAACCCAATTTAAAGGTATATTCTTTTATCTCTACACGGTTTCCCGCACCTGAATAGAATTTCCCTCCAGATTCAACTATTTCTGCTTTTTCGTAATGATTGATTGCAGTTTTTAGAAAATCCCAATTGGCTTTTGTTAACTTTATCTTTTCACCACGTTTAGGCAAATAGAAAGGACCATAATTATTCAAATCCCATCCATGCTTCAAGAATACAGTGTTAGTTGTATCTGGGAACAACATTCTGTTCATTCCTTCGTCGTGAGAATCGTCTAATATCATACTTACCAAAGGATGCTTTTTGATTTTCTCAGCATTTTCAGGCCAAGTGTAAATGTTGTAAGGAATTAATCTTCCGCCAGCATCTTCAGTCATTTTTAAAATATCTGGAGCAATTTGCATAGGGATATTAAAATCTCCCAATTCATTTTCTAACAAGAATTCTTGGGTAATACCTTCTTTTAATAGTAACAAGTAACGTTTTTGTTGCTTTCCAACACGCGCTAATTTTTTATGGTTGATATAAATATCACCTTTAATGATTTGAAAAGAATCACCAGGAATTCCCACACAACGCTTTACAAAGTTATCTTTCTTATCAGTAGGGAAACCTTCATCGGCAGGCCAGTTAAATACAATCACATCGTTGTTTTTAATTGTGTACCAACCTGGAAGTCTCATGTATGGCAATTCCAACAATTCAGAATATGCTTTGAAACCAAATATTTCCTTTGGAGCAACAACTGGAACAGTGATAGGCGTCAAAGGAATTCTCATTCCTACTTTTGCTCTGCTTACTACCAAATAGTCACCAACCATTAAATTAGACTCCATAGAAGGAGTAGGGATTTGATATAAATCAAAATACAAAGCTCTCATTCCACCGGCAACATAGGCTGCAAATAATAAGGCATCAGCCCATTCACGAGAACCAGTACCAACCGGAATATGTTTGATTTTCCAATCTTTATCTGCTCCTTGTCCTAAGAATTTTAACTTCTTATCGAAATACAAATATGGAAAATATGCGAAGGTTAAAACGATACCTAAGAATTGTTCCCAAAACTTGAACTTACCAAAGCTTCTAAGAATATCCAATTTGATGTTAAAACTGAAAAGGATGTTTACTCCAGGAATAATCATTCCAATCATATACCATTTTGGTCGGCCCACTAATTTCAACCAGTACCACCAGTTCAAAATTGGCACCCAAGCCAAAATAGGCGAGTACCCCGCCATTTTAAACATTCTCGACAAACCCAATCGGGTAAGTACAAATGCGGCTATCCATAAGCCTAAAAACAATGCAATGTTATAACTTTCCATTATGTGTTAGTTGTCAAATTTAAGTAAGTCTTTCATAGTAAACACACCTTTTTTCGATAAAAGCCATTCTGCTGCGACAATTGACCCCAAAGCAAAGCCATCTCGGCTTTTGGCTTCATGGCTCAATGTGATTTTGTCGATATCACTTTCATAAAAAACATGGTGGGTTCCAGGTACGTTTGGTAATCTTAAAGCATTAATTTGTATGTTCTGATCGCTTAATGGCGATAAATCCCAAGAATTATATCCACCATGATTTTCAATGATACCTTCTGCCGTTGTTATTGCCGTTCCGCTCGGAGCATCCTTTTTTTCAGTGTGGTGAATTTCTTCAATACTACAGGAGTATTGACTATAATTGCCCATTAATTTGGCCAAATATTTATTTGCTTCGAAGTAAAGATTTACACCCAAACTAAAATTTGTAGCATAAAAAAGAGATGCATTGTGATTTAAAACTGTTTGTTTTATTTCTTCAAAATTGGCATACCATGCTGTCGTTCCTACTACAACAGGCAAATTCAATTTACAGCAATGTTCAATATGGCTTTTTACCAAATTAGGTTCTGTAAATTCTATAGCAATTTCAGCATTTACAGAAGTTGCCTCTAGAAAAGGATGAGCTTGAGAAAATTTTTCCGTGATTTCGTGACCTCTTGCAATTGCAAGTCTTTCAATGGTTTTACCCATCTTTCCATATCCAATTAATGCAATTTTCACTTTTACAAAGTTACATAATCTTCACTATTTACCTAAATGTTAAAGGGTTTTCACAGATTTTTCTCATTTTTGCGTTATAATTTTCATGGCAAAAAAGAAATCCAAATTCCGTGTATATGCTTTTTCAGCAATAGGATTGTTGTTTTTAATTCCAATTTTTATTTTATTTTCTTCTACTTCAAATTCTACTATGCAGACATTTAAAGTACATAAAAACTGGAATCGAGATAGTTTGGATTTGCAAATAGACAATCAGTTAGGACTTACATTGCCATTTGGGTTTTCCAATTGGGCAAAATTTTTAGGTTATGCGAAAGTAAAACCTTGTTTCTTTATCGTTGATCCAAATACATCAGCTTGGAAGTTATTAAGGCATTTAAGAATGAATCGCAAGCAAGCTGTAAATGTGGTTATTACTTCGGGTATTTCTCGAGAATCATTTGTTGATATCGTTACAAGCAAATTAGATATTTCTCCAATGGAATTGAATATGGGATTACAAGATGCAGCATTATTGAGTCAATTTCATGTGAATGACACAACTTGGCCTATGTTAATTGTTCCCAATACGTACAATATTTCTATGAGTGTTGATTTGGAGGGTTTTTTGGAGAGAATGCGTCAAGAGTCAGACAAGTTTTGGACTAGTGACCGTTTGGTTAAGGCAAAACTGCAAAACTTATCTAAAAATCAGGTTGTTACAATTGCTTCAATTGCAAACAAAGAGAGTAACAAAGAAAAAGAATACAACAATATTGCTGGGGTATATATCAATAGATATAGAATAGGAATGAAGTTGCAAGCAGATCCAACGGTGAATTTTGCAAAAGGGAAGGACGAACGCGTTGTGAATGTAAACATTGAATCACCATATAATACCTATTTACATAAAGGTTTGCCTCCTGGGCCAATTTGTATTCCTTCAATTGCTGCTATAGATGCGGTGCTGAATTATAAAAATCATGAATATTTGTATTTCTGTGCAAAAAGTGATTTTTCGGGATATCATATATTCGAAAAAAATTACGATAAGCATAAGAAAAATGCAAGGCTTTTTATTAGCGCATTAAACCGCGAAGAAAAAAAGAGGGACTCACAAAAGTAAGTCCCTCAAGAATTTTTAAATTATAAAAATTGGTTTATTGAATCACAATTGCGGTTGTGTTGTGAATATTGTTTTCTGAAACAGTTTGAAGGTAATAAGTTCCGGCAGATAAATGCGAAACATTCAATTCTGAAGTGTTAGTTGCAGAAGCAGCTACTTGGCCTTGGTTGTTCCAAATAATGATGTTTTTTGCAACCGAATTTAAACGAACAACAGTATTTGCAGGGTTGCCACAAACTTTCAATAAAGTAGCATCAATGCTATTAATACTTGCGGCAGCTTTTTCACCAATCATTGCATTTGCGGTTACTACTTGGTCTTTTGAATCTGATCCGTTTGAATTTGAAACTACTGCGGCTCCATACATTGTAACAGTTCCTGTTCCGGCCGCTGGAGCTGTCCAAGTACCTTTCCATACACCTGTAGCGCTTGGAGTATTGTGTCCCCAGATAGATTTACCACCAGATGTATACACGCTGGTGCCAGATGGAGCAGCACCACAAGTACCGGCACTCGCATTACTTGATGTTAAAATGGTCGCTTGAAACCCTTTTCTTGTTGAAGTTCCACCTGCAATTACATGCATGTCATATACTTGTCCAGGAGTATAGGTAGATAAAAATGTGGTATCGCCAGTAGCGGTAATACCAACTTTTAAAGTTCCTGCATAATTTCCACCGCTATGGCAACTACTACAATTTCCAGAGCTTCCCGGCGAACCAGTTCTGTTTCCACCAGGTCCAGAAGCATTACTAGATAACGTTAAACCAACTACCAAGATACTCGCCAAAGTAATTGATGATAAAATGAATTTTTTCATATTTTTTATGCCACAAATATATTATTTTTCAATGTTTAAAAGTTTTTTTTGAGTTTTTTTAATTTTTCATGTTTAGAACACTTACGTTGTATTATTTTTGTCGCAAAGTATGAACTCTCCTGAAAGTTATATTCCAATATTGATCCAAATAGGGGTTGCTGTTGGGTTTGTTGTGTTAACGCTTAGTTTGTCGCATTTGTTAGGTCCTAACAGAAAAACAAAACAACGCGAAGAAAATTTTGAATGTGGTATTGAAAGTCAAGGAAATGCGAGATTTCCCGTTTCTGTAAAATACTTTTTATCGGCGATTTTGTTTGTATTGTTTGATGTTGAGGTGATATTCTTTTATCCATATGCTGTAAATTTCCAAGAAATGGGTTGGGCTGGCTTTGTATCAGTGCTTACATTTATTGGATTTTTCTTAATTGGATTTATTTATGTTTGGAAAAAAGGTGCCCTTGAGTGGGAAAAATAATAGAAGATGGTAAACATTGTTGAACAACCAGAAGGCCACGAAGGACAAGGATTCTTTGCAACTTCATTGGATAAAGCAATTGGATTAGCGAGAGCAAATTCGCTATGGCCATTGCCTTTTGCAACTTCTTGTTGCGGTATTGAATTTATGGCTACAATGGGAGCAAATTATGATTTGGCTCGTTTTGGTTCAGAGCGTTTGAGCTTTACACCCCGTCAGTGCGATTTGTTGATGGTAATGGGTACAATTTCAAAGAAGTTAGCTCCTGTATTAAAGCAAGTGTATGACCAAATGGCAGAACCTAAATGGGTGCTTTCTGTAGGTGCATGTGCTTGTACTGGAGGTATTTTTGATACTTACAGTGTATTACAAGGCATTGACAAGGTTATACCAGTGGATGTTTACGTTCCTGGTTGCCCGCCTCGTCCAGAGCAAATTATTGAAGGTTTAATGAAAATTCAAGAATTGGCTAAAAACGAGAGTTTGCGTAGAAGAAATAGCGACGAATATCAAAAAATGTTGGAAAGTTATAACATTGAAACTGCCAAATAATGGAAAATTCTGCAATTCAAGATATTACCGGTAGCATTGATGCTAAATTTCCTAATTGTGTAATTACTACCGACAGTTATGGAATGACAAACATTGTTTGCTCTAGAGATACCATTATTGATTTGGTGGGACATTTAAAAAATGATTTGGGTTTTGGTTTTCTAACAGATATATGTGGTGCACATTATCCTCTTGTTGAAAATCAAGAATTTCAAGTAGTTTACCATTTACATAATTTATATAAGAACATCCGTTTGCGTTTAAAAGTAAATTTGGCTACTGCTGATTTGGTTATTCCAACTATGGTGAATTTGTTCTCAGCAGCGAATTGGATGGAAAGAGAAACATTTGATTTTTACGGAATTCAATTTGAGGGACATCCTGATTTGAGAAGAATATTAAATATGGACGATATGGATTACCATCCATTGAGAAAAGAATACGCCCTTGAAGATGAAACAAGAAGCGATAAAAAAGATAGTTTTTTTGGAAGATG
>CANFVI010000038.1 GCA_947450405.1 Flavobacteriales bacterium | reverse complement strand
TAAACTAATCATTCTTTAAAACTTACATTCAACATTCCATCTAATGTTGTTAAACTACGATCAAACACTCAATTACTTATTTGAGAAGTTACCTATGTTTCAAAACGTAGGAAAAAATGCACTTACAAAAGATCTTACCAATACCATAAAATTACTTGAGTATATTGGAAATCCACATCTACATACCAAATGGATTCATATTGGTGGTACAAATGGAAAAGGATCGACTTCGAGTATGGTTGCCGCAGCACTTACTGCTAATGGTTATAAAACAGGTTTGTATACATCTCCTCACCTAGTTGATTTTAGGGAACGCATTAGAATTGACGGCGAAATGATTTCAGAACAATTTGTAGTTGATTTCACCAATAAAATTGCACCTGCCATAGATGAGTTTTCGCCATCCTTCTTTGAAATTACGGTGGCTATGGCCTTTGAGTATTTTAAAGAATTTAAAGTTGATATCGGCGTAATTGAAGTTGGATTAGGAGGAAGATTAGATAGCACAAACGTAATTACACCCATCATATCTGCAATTACAAGTATTGGATTAGATCATACTGATATTCTTGGAAATACAATAGAAGAAATTGCTCTTGAAAAAGCTGGAATTATAAAAGAAAAAAACAATTACTTAATTGGTGATATGCCAACCAATGCCTCTGTTGTAATTCGCAACTTTGGTGATTCCATAAATGCCAATTTTATTCAAAACAAACCAACTCCAACTCTTTGGGAATCCAGTGCCTCATTAAAAGGCAGTTATCAGAAGAGCAATATAAATTTAGCATACAATATTTTACTTACGGTCAATCGTTTGAATGTGCCCTTAAATGACAAATCTAATTTAGAGGGAATTTCAAATGTCAATAAATTTACCGGATTAAGAGGTCGTTGGGAAGTAATCAACAACCAACCATTAATTATTTGCGATACTGGTCATAATTATGATGGAGTACAATTTATTGTTGAACAACTAAAAACTTACAAATGTAAAAAAATGCATATCGTTTGGGGAATGGTAAAGGATAAAGATGCAACATCAATTTTAGAATTACTTCCTACCGATGCTACTTACTATGTATGTAAACCATCCGTTATAAGAGGCCAAGACAGCGCAGTTATGACAACGTTATTAGCCAATAAAGGATTGATTGCTTTTGATTGCGAAACTGCTTCAGATGCGTTTAAAATGGCAACAAGCAATTGTAAATCCAATGAACTCATTTTTATTGGGGGAAGCACCTTCGTAGTTGCAGATTTTTTAAATTCAATATAGCATACAATTGTATTGTCTATATTTCTGATTATCATTTTTCATTTACATTTAAAATTTGAAACTTTCACAAACTTAAGGTTGATTTTCTGTGTGTCTCATAGTTTCAATTGATTATATAATTCAATTAATTGTATTCCCGCAATTCTATTATCTCAATATTTATTAAAATAATTTTTGTTGCACTTACTCAAATTGAACATATGTACCCCTTCGAAAAATAATTTAAAGAATAATAATTAACACCATATAATTCATTCAATGTGCCACCTTAAACTATCTCAAAATATTATAATTTTACATGCATTCTTTTTGATCTAAACTGAAATATTCAAAATAGGCAATTAAGGTTGTTATTTTTTGAACCTATTTAATTCCCGAATGCATTACATAAAAAAAGGCCTATCGATTGATAGGCCTTTAAATTCATTTTTATTAACACTTAACGTAGCAAAGTAACTGTTCCATCGTAGACATATTCTTTGTCTTCAAATGAAGTCACTATGATATGATAAACGTAAACATCTTGCATGCAATTTTGTCCATTTGCCATTCCATTCCAACCTTTTGAAATGTCGTTGGTTTCATAAAGTCTTTCACCCCAACGGTTGTAAATAGCCATAGATATGGATTTGAAATTTGTTGCAACAGGCGCAAATGTTTCATTAAATCCTGGACCTTCACTATTTGGAGTAAATACGTCTGGAACAAACACAATGATATCTGGTCCAATGTGAATCCATTGAGAGGCGGTATCCGTACAACCATGATTTGTAGTTACCAATAATTTAATATGGTAAACACCAGTATCTCTAGAATACGCAAAACGAGGACTTTGAATCATTGAAGTATCTGGTTTAGATGTACCGAAGTCCCAAACATAGCCCATTGTTGGATTGAATGGATTTTGTTGTACTGAACTTTCGTTGTACATGATAAACTTAGGTAAGGCAACAGTTGTGTGATACTTTGGATCAGTTCTGAATTTAGCATCTGGAATTGGATATGCTTCTACAGTGCTTGACATTGTATCGGCACAAGGACCTTTGGTATTAGTTACAATAACACCTAGTATATAATTACCTTGAACAGTGAAATTTATATTTGTTGGTGTTGCCAATTTGCTTGAATCACCATTGCTGAATATCCATGAGTAAGCCAAATCACTAGGATTAATTCCTTTTGTATCTGTTACAGACCAATTGGTGGTTAATGGTACACATCCTTTTTGCATTGGAATTGGATCAAGCTTAGGATATAAGTAGTAAACAATATCAATAGAATCAAATACAGGAGGACAAACATCATTTGCCAATGGCACAGTTGTAACCAGTAATCGTGCTGATTTATTAGCGATGTCATTTAATCCATTCAAATAATTAATATTTTCCGAATTCACATTATCAATTTTACCATCAGAACCATTTCTTAAAGTCCAGAAAACTTGACTATTGCTAAATGCGCTCTTCGATTGAATTGCGAGTGGAGTATTTTCGCAAGCGGACATTGGTTTGGCTGAACTTATATTAATCTCAGGCTGAGTCCTGACTAAAATACTATAAGTTTCAGTATCTGAACATCCATTATTATCGGTATATGACATTGTCATTTTGTAAGGACCTTCAATATTTGCAGTTTTTGTAGTTACAGGTGTAAACATTGTTCCAACCAAGTTTGGTCCTACCCAATTGATAGTTGCACCAGATGGTTTAGATTTAACATAATCAATACGTGTATTCAAATCCAATTTAGGACCAGAACTACATAATGTTACATTGGTTAACAATACAGCATCCGGAGTATCGTTTACTGTGATGTAGAAGCTATCTGTTTTCAAACAACCTGTACCGTTATTTGAGTATAAAATTTTGTAGTTACCTCTACCAAATGATGGCGGAAATAAGTGACCCAAAGGCAAGGCCTTACCTATCATTGGTCCAGTTTTGGCGTAATCAAACTCAACAATTTTGAATGAGCCACCATCGCCATCCGCACCTTTAACACTATTTACCAGAACGTTATCGTATAAGTCAATGGTATCCCAGTTAACACACAATGGATTCGGCGAAATAATTTTAATTGTTGGTTCACCAATAATTTTAGTAATTGTTGTATCACAACTTTTACATTTTGTAAGGATATCTTCAATACAAAGTTTGAATTTGTAAGTACCCATGTAAAAGTCTTCTGTAGGGCTTCCAAATAAGAAATGCCAATCTGGCGTTCCTAAAGGATTGTTATTAACCAAAATTTTTGCTGAATCAACACCACTTGGCATTAATTGTGGAGTCCACAAGAAATTAACCCCAGCTTTTGTTTTTGGTTTAATTACACTACTATCCATAAATGCATCACCTTTGTCTTGGCAATATGTTTTATTTGTTAACTCAAGAATTGGATTACCATTGATACGTTGAGTTACAGAGTCAACATTCACACAACCGTTTGTATCTTTATACCAACCATATATATTGTCTGTAAAGTTTTTACCATTTTGCAATTGAGTGGCGTTATTCAATTTGGTGGTTTTGAACATATGACGAGTAGGGTTAATACTATCAATATAAATATCTGGTGCAAAACGTTTACCACTCCATATTCTTACACCCGAAACTTTACCTCTATTAAAGAAATTGTTTACTTCAATATCACCATACGCAAAACACTGTGCTTTCAATGGTTTTGGATCCCATTTAACAAATGGTAATGTATTCACTTTTAAAACCATGGTATCATAATCTTCACAAGTATGATTACCTTGTTTCACTGTAACATATAAACTGTATGTAAAGAATTGTGCCAAACCTCCTGGACTATTGGTGTTCTTTGGAGAAACAGTATAACCCATATTTGTACCTAAGACGGTGTTTTTTGTAACATCCTTCCAGTTATATACAGCGGTTAATGCCGGGTTTTTATGTTGTCCAGCAATTAAAATTGATTGTAAGTTACACATTGTAAGGTCAGGGCCTGCGATTGCTGTAACGGTATCATTTACAAATAATTTTGCTGTATCGTACATGATACATTTGAATCTTTTCTCCATTACTTTAACAATGTAATCACCTGCTTTATTCTTAGTGATTTTCTGAGTTGTATCACCTGTATTCCAAAGATATTTTACGGTATCATTGTTCTGTGCATCAAAGGTGGCTTTTTCATAGGTACAAATACGTTGATCCGGACCTAATCCAATTACTGGAAGCGGTTTTACAAATATTGTAGCGGTATCATAAAAAATACAACCATCACCATCTTTCACTTTAATTCTTATTGTGCTATCTCGGTTGATTCCTGGTATTGTTAAATAATCCAAAGTATCACCTGAAACATGGTATTCGTTTTTCCATATTTTCTTTGCCGTATCAACTGAAACACGTGTCCAATAATAACTATAACTAGGCTTACCATTTGAAACCTTTGGCAAAATTTTCATCGAAGTATTCATACAAGCAAAAGTATCTTTTGTTGCTAAAACTACTTTTGGTGGTTCTGGTAAAATTACCGTATCTCTGAAGATGGTAGGACAATTGAAAGTGTTATTCACTGTATGAACAATGATATACTTACCGCCCTTAGTGAATGTAAGGGTATCTGTTTTCTTTGCGCTAAAATACAATTCTTTTTTACCTACAGAATCTCTAATGCTCCATTGGTAGGTTGCATTTCCTTTAAAGTTTGCTGCAAGTTTAGCTGCAAATGAAAATCTACCGCACTTTAATTTACCACTTGCCAATGAGGCACCTTTGTATCCATATAATACACCTTTATCAACTGTTGTATAAATACGTTCGTCTTCCGCTCTAGGTTGAACTTTCACCTTGAAACTACGAATTGAAATTACAGGAGGCGTACAGTGTTGATCAGTAGCAGCGACAGTAAATGAATAAGATACCTCATTTGCTTGACCACGTTTTGTTTGCCAACAAAATTCGTATTCTTTTTCACGCTTAGTCTTATCTACTACAGTAAAGGTTGCTCCTGGTATACCACCATTCCATTTAGCGACAACAGTATCTGGAACAGTTTGATATGGTGTAAAAGTTTCATCGGTAATTTTAATTTTTTTACAAATTTTATCACCTTCACAAATAATCCAACTAAACGGTCCGTTGATTACTGGTGGCTTATTGTAACCACAATCATCTAAAACCCACATCTGCATATCTCGCCGCGTTCGCCCGACGACTATGTATTTACCTGACGCACTATCGGCTCGCCACTCCGTCTGCTCTATGACTATAATGGGGACCTCATCGCATTTTGTAGGTGTTACAATAATATCTCCATTCGCTGTGTCAAAATAAAATCCACGAGGCGGATTAGTACTAGGATTCGGCGTACACTTAATTGTTGTTGGTGGCACACAAAATGGAGTCATTGGATAAGTATAGGTAAAAGGACTAGAGTAGGAAACTGTTGAAGATGGAATAGCAGTTAAACCATATACCAATCTGTAAGAGATTGAATCATAATCTACAGTATCTAATGCACCATTATTGTAATACCAAGGAATGTTACAACATAAAAATCCTACTGGATCGTTTGTTAAGGATGGTGAACTATTACATTTATTGACACATTTTTTCAAGTTACAAATGTTAATCATACAAGTACTATAAAAGTCGTTACCTGCAGGACCAGTAGTAATATTACCATTTCTACAACACTGAGCTACATAAAATGTAACTTCACAACATGTACTTTTATTAACAAATCCGCTCAACGGTGACTTGGAAAAATCAACAGTAATCTCAAAAGTATGTTCTTCTACCCCCTTACCCGTATTGTATGTATTTTTAGGGTTACACGGACTGTTTGCAGATGAACAACGGGTAGTTACATCTCGAATAGATGTTCTTGTTAAAGTACCAGGGTTAACTGAACCACAACCATTTGAACCATTTACACCTGCATAAGCTCCAAACGTGGGATTATCCAAATTAATTCCTCTACAATCTCTATATACTTTGGCAATTATTTTGTATTTGCCATTACCTAGACATTGATAAGACATGTCCGCTCCCATCATATGAGATGCTTTAATGTCTTTTGACGTTAAAGTTGCTACAATAATTAAAAAAATTTGTAAAATTCTTTTCATATTTTGACTGTTTTTTATGTTGTTTGTTATATTGACACTTATTAAATAAAAAGTGTTGCCTCAAAAATAAATGTTTTGTGTCTTTATTCCAAAAAAAAATAATTCAATCCCCTTATTTCAAAAAGAAATTTAGAAAATTCAGCAGCGAAATATCATTGCAGATCTCCTTTTATTATGCTTTTATTTTCTTTATTAATAAATCAATTTAAGAATTTTATAAATAATCAATTGTGAATCAATTGCTTAAACAATTGATTCACAAGGTTAAATTTCAATTATTTATTGAATCCATAAAATTTACAGCTTGTGTTTACTATTTTTGTGAGATCTATTTGACAAAAAAATGAAATACGACAGAATTAACTCCACTTTATTTGTAAAAAATCGCCAAAAATTCGCTCATAAAATGGCTCCTGGTTCTATTGCGGTATTTCATAGCAATGACGAAATGCCTAGAAATGGGGATGCCTATTTCACTTTCAAACAACAATCGGATTTGTTTTATTTAACCGGTGTTGATCAAGAAGATACCATTTTGGTTCTATTTCCTGATTCGCCTAATCCAATGTACAAAGAAATGATATTTGTAAAAGAAACATCTGAGCAAATAGCAATTTGGGATGGTGCTAGACTCATGCCAAATGATGTATTTGCTGTTTCAGGAGTTTCTAGTGTTTTTTGGTTTCATGAATTTTGGAAAACAATACATTCTGCTATTTTACTTGCAGAAAATATTTATGTAAATCTCAATGAAAATGACCGCTTTACGGATAAAGTTTCTTATTCAAATTTGAGATTTACGAAAGAAATAATTGCAAAATATCCAGCACATCAAATCAAAAGAAGTGCCCCTATTTTGGCAAACATTAGAATGGTTAAAGAACCTGAAGAAATTGAACTTTTAAAAGAAGCAATAAGAATTACAAAATTAGGATTTGAAAGATTACTAAAATTTGTTAAACCTGGTGTTTGGGAATACGAAATAGAAGCAGAACTTATTCACGAATTTATTAGAAATAAAAGTCGTGGGTTTGCTTTTGATCCGATTATTGGAAGTGGAAAAAGTGCTTGCGTTTTGCATTACATAGAAAACAACAAGCAATGTAAAGACGGTGATTTATTATTGTTAGATTTCGGCGCAGAATACGCCAATTACAATGGTGATTTATCTCGTTGCATTCCAGTAAACGGTAAATTCTCAAAGCGTCAGGCAGAAGTTTATAATGCGGTATTGGCAGTTCAAAAGAAAGCGAAAACATTGTTAAAAGCTGGCGTATCTATTCCTGACTATCACGCTCAAGTTTGTGAATTCATGTCTGAAAAACTTGTCGATATTAATCTATTAACTACCAAAGAATTAAAAGAAAATCCAAAATCGTTTTTGAAATATTACATGCATGGTACCAGCCACCATTTAGGACTTGATGTTCACGACGTAATGCACCGTTTTGAACCTATGCAATTGGGAAGTGTTTTAACGGTTGAACCCGGTATCTATATCCAAGAAGAAGGAATTGGTGTGAGAATTGAAAATGATGTAATTCTAACTGAAAACGGAGTGATTGATTTGATGGAAGGTTATCCAACCGAAATTGATGAAATTGAATCCATCATGAATTCGTAATCAAATTTCCCAACCTTGCTTACCTTTCAAGGGAACAAATTTAAAATCTCCAAAGTTTTCTTGATTAAAGTGTGTTTCAGAAATTCTCGTGATTCTTAGCATTTCCTGGTTTTCTTTTTCATTTCCAACAGGAATTACCAATCTACCACCAATTTTTAGTTGCAATTTTAAAGTTTCCGGTACAATAGGAGCTCCCGCCGTAACAATAATTGCGTCGAATGGTGCATATTTGGACAATCCCAAACTACCATCTCCATGAAATAATTTGATTTGAGGATTAATTTCGGTTAAAATTGATGCAGCTTGCTCTAACAAAGGCTTGATGTATTCTATACTATACAATTCAACCCCTATTTTTGCTAAAATTGCGGCTTGGTATCCACTACCCGTCCCTATCTCTAAAACTCGACTATTTTCTTTAATATCAATTAATTGAGATTGAAATGCAACTGTATATGGCTGGGAAATTGTTTGTCCATGGTCTATTGGAAAGGCAGCATCTCTATAAGCAAATTGTTCAAAATCTTTTGGGAAAAACCAATGTCGTGGCACAACCCTTATAGAATCAAGGACTAACGGGTTATTGATGCCTTTTTTGATTAGCTCTTCCACGAGTCTTTTTCGCTTGCCTTGATGCACTAAAGTATCGGTTCTATCTAGGTTTGTAAACATGGTGTTAAGAATGCCTTGTTTTATTAATGATAATAAAATCAAAAATTTGTTGGCGCTGCAAAATTAACCATATATCACAAATGAAAAAAACAATCATTCTTGGATCAAATAAATCGGTCGACGAATATGCTGCTTTATTAAGAGATTCAAAGGATGTTCAATTAAAGGGATATATTGATCCCGATGATTCATTAAATTATAATATGTTTGGTGATTTTATTAAAATTTTGGAAATCATCCAAACAGGCGATAATTTCATTATTGGTAACCAAGTAAAAAATGTATCATTCGATGTGATTTGCCAAATGATGAAATTTGGCAAAAATATTTTTATTGATGGTTATAGAAATTGGTCAGCACATGAATTAGATACACTTCAAAAATTGAGAATGGAATCTGAAACCATTTTTCAATTTGGAAATACCTTATATAGTCTCCCTCTTTTTACTACGTCCCTCCAATACCTTAAAAAACCCAGATTTATCAAACTTGAAAAACACTGTCAAGCACCAAAAACTGGAGAATTCAATCAGTGGATTTTTAATCAGCTGGCTCAAGAATTAGATTTGATTAATAGAATTATTGGAAGTAATATCCGCAGTATCTCTGCACGTCCCATGTTTTTATTTGGTGAGCATACCGATTTATTAAACATTCACATAGAATACGACAATGATGCAATTTGTCATATTTCTTTAGGCAGAGCAATTGAAGAAAACACCCATAAATTGAGAGTATTTCAACATGAAAAGTTGTTTCATATTGATTTTCATGAAAATCAATTAATGGAATATCGATTGGCTTCAAACACAGACCAATTGTCGCTAAATATAGACTTAAACCCACATCAAAGTTCTGATATACAACAATTTATTTCTATCGATAGAAATATCATGCCTTATGATGTGAAACGTATGGAATTGCGTAATTTTTTCGAGAATATTGATAAAAATTTAAGCCCACTAAATGGGTTAGACCACTTAGAAACAGTTGCCATTATTTGTGAAACTATTTGTGAAAAGGTAAAACGCCGATACCAAGCGGTATAGGTGATTGTAAATTATTCGTCAGAAATTCCATTTACAACATTTTAAATGTACTTTTGTATTTATGCGAAAGCATATAAAAATCGCAATTATCTCTTTATTAGTTTTAATAACTTTTGAGGGATGTCATACTGAGAAAAATTTCATTCCATCCTATCTAAAAATTGACAGTTTAAATGTTGATGCAAGTAGTATTGGCGGAAACAACGTTCAACAAATTACCACTTTCCAACTTTATCAAAATAAGCAATTTTTAGGCACTTATCCCGTTCCTTCGCAAATCCCTCTTGATGCCGAAGGTAAAAATAACTTCATTTTTGCACCGTATGTAAAACTCAATGGAAGTAGTCAAACATATGGAAATTATTTGGTTTTAAATCCACTTGATACTTTTATCACTCTTTCAAGAAATAATACCACCAATTTTACGCCAAAATTGGTATATCGAAACAAAGCGAAAATACTTTGGCAAGAAGATTTCCAAAACAACACTTCAACACTGATTCCAATATCACTTAAGAAAGGTGATACAACGGAAATCGTGAGTAGACCATTTGCACTGAACAACAGATTTAGCGGCAATACCAAATGCTTTGCTGCAACTTTTGAAAATATTGATAGTTTCAAATCGATGGATTTGGGTTGTTTTGATGTGTTTAAAAACTTACCTCTTGATGGTGTAAGTGTTTATTTTGAATTTGATGTAAAAACTGATTTGCCAATTCAGGTGGCACTTAAAAGAAATAGCCCAACAAATGGCAATGAATATGTACCCTACTTGGTAATTAATCCCACGGGTAGCGTTTGGAAAAGATTTTACATAGATTTAATATACGACATACAAGGTCAAGCTGCAGGTACAACTTTCCAAATAATTTACAGTATAGATAAATCTGCTTCTTTTTCTGGATCACATGAAATATTATTTGATAATATCCGTTTATCTCATTTGAACTAAATGCGTAAAAGATTCAGAATATTTTGGCATGTTTTTTTTGATTGGCTAGCGGCTTCTTTTAGTTGGTTGGTTTTGTTTTTATATAGGAAGAACTATGTAGAAGCTGTAAAACATGGTTATACCATACCAGTCAATCAAGACATTAAACTATATGCAGGACTAATCATTATTCCTCTCTTTTGGGTAATGCTTTATGCCATGTCTGGTTATTACCAACACATATTGCGTAGATCGAGATTGGTTGAACTTGAAAACACTTTCGGGAATAGTTTATTGGGTGTAATTATTTTATTTTTTGCTTTGATTCTTGATGATAGCGTATCAAATTACTATGATTACTACAGTTCATTGGCAGTTTTATTTGGATTTCATTTTTTCACTACATTAATTTTTAGATTAATCAACTCAACCTATACCATTCATAAAATTAGAAGTAAAAAATGGGGCTATAATACTTTACTTATTGGAACTGGGCCCAAAGCAATACACCTCATATCAGACCTTGAAACTGCCAAGGTTTGGGAAGGATTCAATATCAAAGGATTTGTTCAAATTACAGAACAAAATTTAGCAGATGCAGGTAATATCAAACTTGATGTTATTGGAAATTGGAATTCTTTGCCCAAACAAATAAAAGATTACGACATTGAAGATATCATTCTTTGCAATGAACCTGATGAGTCTGAATATGTTCCTCAAATTATCGATATCATACAAAATGAAGAAATTCATTTAAAAATGCTACCCAATGAATATAATTTGGTTTTGGGTATGGTAAAAATGAATAATATTTTAGGGACTATGCTTGCTGAGGTAGATTTTGAAGTTATGCCGTATTGGCAAAAATTCATCAAACGCGGCATGGATATTTTCATTTCATTTATTGCCTTAGTTTGCCTATCTCCTATTTTGTTATTAATTGCATTTTTTGTAAAAATGGATTCAAAAGGCCCCATTTTCTTTTTACAAGATCGAATTGGTTTTAGAGGAAATTCTTTTAAAATAATCAAATTTAG
>CANFVI010000037.1 GCA_947450405.1 Flavobacteriales bacterium | reverse complement strand
GTAGCTTGTACATACAACGTGTGACCGTTTTTTACCAATTCACTAGCCCCAGCTGGGGTTAAAGCAACGCGATTTTCGTTGTTTTTGATTTCTTTAGGTACGCCAATTATCATGATAGTTAAAATTGGTGCAAAGATAATATTTGCAACTCAATGCACAGCAAAAACTTTTATAGAATTTAGATTGTGTTCATGCAATTTTATGCCAAGGCAATCTCCATTGCCTTTTCAATAATTGCACGCGTTGGTAGAAAGTTTGGCATTTCTAACACAATTGGAGAATCGTTTTTATAATACCACTGATTTATTTTACTTCCAAAGTAATGATCAATATCGTACTCAATTTGAGCCCCATACTTTTTTAATGACTCCGCATTGCACAATTGCTCATATTGGCCTTTTATTGGAATTAGAATCATTTTTTTGCCTAGAAACAAACTTTCAGCAGGAGTTTCAAATCCTGCTCCGGTAATGATACCATGACAATGAATTAAACTCTTTGCAAAGTTCTCATTGTCAATTGGCATCCATGTGATATTCTGTTCTTTTTTAGAAGATTTAATATGTTTTGAAAATACTTCAAACTGAATTTTAGGTAACGAACTGAAAGCACTATAGAGTTTAGCATCGGAATACTGAGGCAAATAAACCGTAACATGTCCTTCATTTGTTGGTTTTGCATTCCACAAACTTTGTTTGATAACGGGAGGTAAAATCCAATTTTCATATGCTTCATAGTGAAAACCTATGTTTTTGTTGCTTTTGCAATAATTTTTCAGCACCCACTCTGCTACTACGTCGGATTTGTGTGGTCTGGGTGCATTTTTTGATACAAAACTGGCTTGGTGGCCAATATGTATCATTTTTTTATTTGCGATTTTACAAGCATTGGAACAAATGAATTCAAAATCATTTAAAATCAAATCGTAATTTTTAACGGGTAATTCTTTAGATTCCTTTTGAATTCTTGGAATATTAACTTGAGAAACGATCTTTTTGTAATCTAAACTTCCTGTATTTCTGTAAAATAAACTTAAACCACTGCTTCTGAATTTAACTGGTAAATTAGGATTAAGTGACGAATTGCTTCCACTTAAAAAAACATCTACCTCTCCATATTTTTCGAGGTGTGGCATCATTTCAATTGCACGTGCAATATGTCCGTTGCCAGTTGCTTGAACTGCGTATAAAATTTTCATTATAAAACGCTTTGAATCCAGAAAGCTACTTGTTCGGTTATTACATCAGGTACTTTCGGAGTGCGCTGATATTCTTTGTTGTAGTTTATTTGAGTTTTTAGGGTTTCAAATTGATGGATATTCCATTCGCCTTTGTCGTATTCCAAAGAAGTTAAATTTTCAATCCAATCTCCACTGTTTAAATAAATAACTGAACCCTTTTCGTTCGTTATTGTTCTTTGTTGTGGTTGGTGAATGTGTCCACAAATTACGTAGTCAAATCCTTTTTCAATTGCCAATTCTCCTGCGGTTTGCTCAAAATCAGCAATCCAAGAAACAGCTTTTTTCACACTATTTTTAATTTTTTTAGAGAAACTCATCTTGTCCCTACCAAAAAAAGTTAAAAGTTTATTTAACCAGTGATTCATCCAAATAAGGAAGTCGTAACCTTGTCCTCCTAATTTTGCTATAAATTTTGCACTACCCTTGGTTGTTGAATCAAATACATCGCCGTGGAAAATCCAAGTTTTCTTTCCGTCGAGATCAAGCACCAATTTGTCGTCCAACAATAAATTTCCTAATCTGGTACCTGAATATTTTCTTAAAGCTTCATCATGGTTGCCGGTTATGTAATAAACCATAGTTCCAGCTTCCATTAATTTTAAAATTTCCCTAATTACCTGCATGTGGGCAGGTGGGAAGTATTTTTTACGGAATTGCCAAATGTCAATAATATCTCCGTTTAAAACCAATATTTTGGGATTGATTCCTTTTAAATATCGAACAATTTCATTTGCATGACAACCAAAGGTTCCTAGATGTAGGTCGCTAATTACGCATACTTGCAAGTCTTTTCTTTGCATAAAAATATATTCATGCAAAGAAACAATTTCAATATGCCCTTAATATATTTTTTATGTCAAATAGACATAATGGAAATGTTATCAATTTTTTTATTGGTAACATTAAGTTAGCGTAATATTAAAGTCCTAGACTTTTTCTGGTAACTTTAGATAAGCCATTTTTATGGAGCATGATAGAAATAGATTTATAACGAATATAAGGTTCGCTTACAAATAAATATCCGCTACAAGGATTATTAACACCCCAAGAGTTTTTTACTTCAAAGAAACTTTTACCTGTTGATTTTTCAGTATACACTCCTGTAATGTGCATTCCATGATCGTCGGTGGTTTTTTGTTGATCAAAGGCTTCTTGACGCATTGCTTCGGTAATTTCTGGTTCTGCACAAGGGGTGTCAAATACATTTCCAGTTCTATTTGCTCCACCATCGTTGAATCCTTTGTTATCATTACCCAATTTTTGAATCAATGAATCGTGCAAGGGCACAATGGCAATGCCATTTTTAAATGAAAATCCTTTTTCTCCAACATCAGCAGACCAAGCCAAAGAGTAACCATCTTTTAATGCGTTTTTAATATTCTCAACAAATTCATTTAGAGGGACATTGAAGGCGGTTTGCATCACCCAATTGTCTGGAACTTCCAAAGCAAATGGTTTGTAATAAGGATGGTGTGTAAAAGACGTTAATACTACATAATCGTCTAAATTGATGCCCAAACTTTGAGCAAAAGTAACGGGCGTAAATTTTTTGCCATTGTATTCAAATTCGGTAGGGATTTTACCTAAATAAGCATCGAGAATTCCTTCTACTCCTGCAATCCACTCTTTGCCTAATGTAGTAGGGTCCTTTTTTACAATGGTTTCCATATAACTTTTAAGAACATCGATGAGTTCGTTGTGATTGTGTCTGGTTTTTCCATTAATCAGGCCTGTATAAACTGATTCTGGCACAATACCGTATTTGCTCATAATGTAAGGAATATCATGTCCTTCGCCACCTTGTTCAAACTGATGTTTGCCATTCATTCGAACATATGTAATTGCTTTTTCAACATATGCCCATCGTGCGATGTACATTTCGCTTAAGTCGTAATTGCCTTTTCCCAAACGCATAAGCTCGGATTCAAGCATTGACAATGTACTGTAACTCCAACATGTAGAAGTCTTGCATTGGTCTTTTACTGTAGGTTTTTGCGTTTCTGCAACCTTTGTAAACTCATATTTACTTCCAGGTTTATTGGTTGTAATTTGGGCATTCAATGCCGCAAATAATACCGAAATAATGGCAAAGACTATTTTTTTCATGACTTACAAATATAGGAGTTTCAGTTTTTAAATGGATTACGGAGAATGAATTCGGGGTTTTTATGGATATATTTGGTGTAAAATTTATTGATAAAATGCAATATTGGGCTTTTTGTGAAAATGATAAAACTATTTTCTATGGGCACAGCCCCAATGGTGCTTTTTATTTCAGTTGCTGTTCTACCAAGATTAATAAAAGTAAGTTTGTTTTCAATGGAATAACCTACTAAATCATACATCATCCGTTGATAAAGAGAGTATTGTAATGGCAGTTTCATATCAATTCCCAAATGAGTAGCGTGCAGAATTTTGTTGTCTTGAATAAAACTTATAAAACCTACAATTTTACCATCTAGGTAATATCCAAAAACTTTAAAATTTGATCCTAAAGATTTTTGATAGCAATGAATGAGTTGCGATAGGTTTTGACCAATGGCAATTGTTTTGTCTTGAAGTGAATGGTAAAGCAATTTTCCGCATTGCGAAATCCATTCATTTGGTGGCAAATCATGCAGGGGTTTTGAACTGATATCGCTGCTGTTCTTTAGAACTTTTTGAGCACGAACCCTATACTTGGAGGAAAACAATTTTAAATAATCTTGGATAGAAGAGAGGTTGTCATTAAGGTAAATAACCATAAATGGCTCTGCCGGAATGGTAGTTCCCAATTCATATTTTTCATGGCCCAAAATATTGGCAATTAAAACACCACAATTGTTTTCTGTATTGTTTAATAGTTCTTTGGTTTTAATATTTCCTAAATCTGGGAATGTAATTCCCGGAGCACAGGCATTACCAATGATGCGGATATATCCTTTCCTTCCAAATAAATTAAAAAGTTTGATAAATACCCGGTAAACATATTTACCTGTTGGTTTGCTCATTTCCATGAAACTAATAGGAAAATTAGTTCCATTTACAGCTATGGTACCATAGTGATTTGGCATTGATAGCAATAGCTTATCTGTTAGTTCTGGGCTAATATGAGGGATCAAGTGATTGGAAATAAAAATCGATTACAAAGATGCTTGAAAATTCATATTTAAGTTATTCAAATCGGTAGAAACTATATTTTTGTCGTTTATTTTAAATTATTTAAAGGTTGCTGTTTTTTTAACATGATTAACCGCATATTTTTGTAAAATGGCATTAAATAAATTCTATCGTTTCGGAATGATAGCAATGGTTGTTTTTTCAACTTCTGTTTCATTTGGTCAAAAGGCGGTAAAGGGTTACCCCGTTGCTGAGAGATTAGCAAGTTATAAGAAAATATCCCTCAAAACGGATACTGCATTGTTAAGTGAAGCTGAGAGAAAATGTTTGGTACATTTGATAAAAGCAGCCCAAAAAGTGGATGAAATTTTTTGGAAACAAGCGTTCAAAGAAAAATCGAAAGCACTCGAGGGGATCAAAAATGATACGCTACGCAGATTTGTCGAGATCAATTACGGTCCTTGGGATCGTTTAAACGATGATAAGCCATTTTTGCAAGGATATGGTTCTAAACCGAAGGGAGGGAATTTTTATCCTGAGAATTTTGATATCAATACTGTTCCCCCAAATTTTCGCCAGAGGTTAATGCTGCCATACAGCATTGTTAAGCCACTTACCAAAGCAGATTTGATGCCGCCTCCACCTCCGAAGAAAGGTGAAAAGCCAAAAATGCAAGAGATGCCAATGATGATGGAGCGTTTTCCATTAACAAATGGCAACGAAATAGGGTTGGTAGATTACAGCACTCTTTATGAAAAAGATATTCAATTGATATTGCAAGAAATGATGAAGGCCTCTGCAGCAATTGAAAAAGAAGACAAACTGTTTTCAATTTATTTGCGTGAGCGCGCTATGTCAATTACATCGAATCAATATATCATGTCGGATATCAAATGGATGACATTGAAATCCCACTTAGACATTGTAATTGGGCCAATTGAAAATTATGAAGATAAATTATTGGGTACAAAAACTTCGTTTGAAGCGTATGTTTTGGTGCGTGACAGAGAGTGGGGAGCAAAATTAGAAAAATATGTTTCTTATCTGCCAGAACTTCAAGCAAATATTCCAGTAGAAGCTGCATATAAACCTGAAATTTCGAACAATACGGGTGTCAATCAAATAGATGAAAATGGCAATATTATGCCATCAGGAGATATGGTAGACATTCAAGGTTATCCTCCATTACAAAAACCAAACGCATCATTGAGCCAATTGGCTGTTTTTGATGCAGTTTATTATGCGGGTGATTGCAATGCCGGCAGTAAAACAATTGCGGTGAATTTGCCTAATGATGAAGTTCTTCAGAAATATTATGGTACAAGAAGATCTCAGTTGAAAAATACAATGAAAGCAAAGTTTGAAGAAATGGTAAAACCTATTTCTCTTATTTTGGTTGACCCATCTCAACACAAGAACATACTTTTTGATGCGTTTTTTGCGAATGTGATGTTCCATGAGGTTGCGCATGGATTGGGTGTGAAAAATTTGGTTTCAGATCAAAATAAAACAGTACGTGAAGCACTTGGTGCAGATTATTCTGCAATTGAAGAATGTAAAGCTGATGTATTGGGATTGTATATGGTTACCCAATTGTTTAATAAGGGAGAATTAACAGGTTCTCTTGATGATTATTATGTAACATTTGTTGCATCTGTATTTCGCTCAGTGCGTTTTGGTGCTGCAAGTGCCCATGGTAAAGCCAATATGATTACATTTAATACTTTATTAAACAGTGGTTGTATTGTTGCTGGTAAAAAAGGTTATACTGTTAATGTTGTTGCGATGAAATCGGTAATAGAAAAATTGGCTGCGGAATTGCTTCATTTACAAGGCGATGGTGACAAAAGTGGCGTTGATAAAATGTTGCAAGAACGTGGAATCATCAAGACCTCATTGCAAGAAGATTTGGCGAAGTTAGAAAAAGCAAAAATTCCTGTAGACATTATCTTTGATCAAGGAATTGATACTTTAGGTTTGAAGGCATACGATGAAGCTGAAAAGTCAAAAGATAAAAAAGAGAAGAAGTAATTAAAGTCTTTATTTGAAATTATTAGATGAAAATGAATAGATGGGTTTCCCTCACAAGTATAGCGGCCGTAATGGTTGTTCTGGTATTTTGCAGTAACAAACAAGGGAATGGAAATGAACCATTACTTATAAGATTAACGGATGCAATGTCTGAACAACATTATGCACCATTGAAGTTAGATGATAAATTTTCTGAGATGGTTTATGAAAACCTCCTGAATAATTTGGATGATGACAAGCATTTTTTTACGCAAGAAGACATCAATAAACTAAGTGTATTTAAAAAATCCATTGATGATCAAATTAAAGTGGGTCGCTATGATTTTTTAGATTCTGCATGGTCTATATTAATGGTTCGTTTAAATATTCTTGAGCCGCTCATTGAAAAACAATTATCGTCTCCGTTGAATTACAAATCAAATCAAAGCTACTTGCTTGAAAATAAGGTTGTAAAATACAAACCCAATTTAGAGTCATTGAAAACTGACTGGAAAAATTGGTTGCAATTTCAAACCATTGATCGTTTATACCGCAAAATTGAAGATCAAGAGAACGTAAAACAAAAGAAAGATTCTGCAATTGTTAAAATATTGCCTTTTGATACGCTTGAATTGAAAGCGAGAACTGAAACATTAAAATTCTGCAAAGATTGGTTTAAGCGTTGGCGAAAAATGGACCAAAAAGACAAATTGAGTCTTTATGCGAACTGTATAACTGAAATTTATGATCCACATTCAAATTATTTCCCGCCTGAAGAAAAAGCGAATTTCGACATTTCTATGACGGGTAAATTAGAAGGAATTGGAGCTACTTTATCTGAAAAAGATGGGTATGTAAAAGTTGAACGTATTGTTCCTGGTAGTGCCAGTGCGCGCCAAGGTGAATTGAAAGCAGGCGATTTGATACTGAAAGTTGCCCAAGGAAAAGCGGATCCAGTTGATATTGTAGACATGAAGTTAGACGATGCAATTCAATTGATTCGTGGTAAGAAAGGAACTGAAGTTAGATTAACTGTGAAGAAACCAGATGGTAGTATTCATGTTATACCCATTGTTCGTGAAGTGGTTGTGATTGATGAAAGTTATGCGAGAAGTGCCATTGTGAATTTTAAAGGAAAACGATTTGGATTAATTCAATTGCCTAGTTTTTATGCTGATTTTGCAGCCCAAGGGAGAGGCAGACACAGTAGTGAAGATATTCGTTTGGAACTTGAAAAATTAAATCTTGAAAAAGTAGATGGAATTGTGATGGATTTAAGAAATAATGGAGGGGGAAGTTTGGCAGATGCAATTGATATGGGTGGTTTGTTTATCAAAGAAGGTCCAATTGTACAAGTGAAAGACCCAAGTCAGCGCATACAACAAGCACCTGATCCAGATCCAGAAATTCAATTTTCAGGGCCCTTGGTTATTTTAACAAATACCTACAGTGCATCGGCATCTGAAATTTTGGCTGCAGCTTTACAAGACTATAAACGCGCAATTATTGTGGGTACAAATACAACCTTTGGAAAAGGTACAGTGCAAACCATGATGCCCCTTCAAGGAGGTAAATCGGCTATGTTTCCTCGTGGATACGGTGAAGTGAAAGTGACCATTCAGAAATTCTACAGAATTAATGGCGGAACTACCCAATTAATGGGTGTGATTCCAGATGTGATATTGCCGGATATTTATGATGGAATTGAACAAGGTGAAAAGGAAATGGATTATCACATGCCATTTGATAAAATTCCTGCTGCCAAATATACTTTGTTTAATAATCCTGCGCGTTCGGCTATCATTAAAGATGCCATTTTAAGAACGCAAAAAAACGAGTATTTTAATTTAATCAAAAAACGTGCTACTGATATAGCAAAAATTAGAAAATCATACACTTATAGTTTGAGTTTGGAAGGTTACAAAGCCCAACAATTAGCTTTGAAAGCGCAAGAAAAATCTTTTAAAGATTACAAATATAAAAATGTAATTGACACTGTTATGGCTTTGCAAATGGATATTGATGAAGTGAAAAATGATGAAGTGAAAAAAGCGCAAAGACTTGATTGGGTGAAGAGATACATGAAAGATGCCCAATTAGATGAATCTATTCAGATTCTCTATGATTGGACCAAAAAATAAATAATTACTCTTTCCAAAGAGCTGAAAATAAAATGCCCGACAGCACTAGAATTAAACCATCTAGTGCTGTTAGCATTAAAATATCTTTGTTAACTGAACTAACTAATATCGGATTAAATACCTTATTAGAAGCTTTAATTCCTAGTAAAATTAATGGCAATATCACAGGTAAACTTAATACCGGTGCCAAGAATCCTGCCTGATTGGCTTTCGATGCAATTGCCCCAATAAAAGTGAATATTGTTGAAATTCCGCCAGTTACAAGAATCAATATTTTTACATAAGCAAACATATGGATTACTGGCATCCCCATAAAAAATCCAAATAAGATTAAATTAACTATGGTTAGTGCAACCATTGTGAGCCAACCATAAATGATTTTTGACCATAAAATCTGTCCAGGCGAGGATAACTGATTCCAATAAATCCAACGGCTTCGTGAAACAGTTAAAAAGGATTTAGAAATGGCTTGTAACGTACAGAATATTAAAGTAATCCAAAACAAACTATTCCATATTTTTGCTGCCTTATCGGGTTGAGATAACATAGACAACATAGATAGCAAAGCCATCACCGCCATTTGCAAAATAGCAGACGCCAAAATAGCAGGTCGTTTTAAGTCTAACGACCATTCAATTTTTATAAGTGAAATAACTTTGGCAATACTGCGCATCTTTTTTTACCTTCGCGAAGGTAAATCAGAATCTTAATCAGATTGCGATTTCATAAATAATTTTATAATAACAAAAAATGTTTACCAAAATATTGATTGCAAACCGCGGTGAGATTGCCATTAGGGTAATGCGCACTTGTCGTGAGATGGGTATTAAAACCGTAGCTGTTTACAGTGAAGCAGATGCTCTGGCACGTCACGTGCGCTATGCCGACGAAGCCTATTGTATTGGCAAAGCCCCATCAAACGAGAGTTACTTGAAAATGGATACCATTATCGACTTGTGTATCAAAACTGGAGCACAGGCCGTACATCCCGGGTACGGTTTTCTTTCTGAAAATGCAATTTTTGCGCGTAAGTTGGTTGATAATGGAATTGTGCTAATTGGTCCAACCGCCGAAGCAATGGAAGTAATGGGAAGCAAAATTGCAAGTAAACAAGCTGTAGAAAAGTTTGGAGTTCCCTTGGTTCCAGGAATCAATGAGGCCATTGTAGATGTTAATGCAGCTTTGCAAGTGGCAATTAGTATCGGATTCCCTGTTTTGGTGAAAGCATCTGCGGGCGGTGGTGGAAAAGGGATGAGGGTTGTTGAACAAGAATCGGAGTTTTTAAGTGCATTACAAATGGCTCAAAATGAAGCCAGAAATGCATTTGGCGATGATAGTGTTTTTATAGAAAAATATGTAGGAAGTCCAAGGCATATTGAACTTCAAATTATGGCCGATCAACATGGAAATGTATGCCATTTATTTGAAAGAGAATGCAGTATTCAACGTCGACATCAAAAATTGGTGGAGGAAGCACCTAGTGCTGCGCTTACCGAAGAAATTCGTGAAAAAATGGGTCAGGCAGCTGTAAATGTTGCAAGAGCTTGTGATTATACCGGAGCGGGTACCGTTGAGTTTTTATTTGATGGTAAAGATTTCTATTTCCTAGAAATGAATACACGTTTACAAGTAGAACACCCTGTTACAGAATTGATTACAGGTTTAGATTTGGTTCGTGAACAAATAAATGTGGCAGCAGGATTGCCCTTGTCCTTCAAACAAAATGAACTTAAAATCAATGGTCACGCTATTGAATTGCGCGTATGCGCAGAAGATCCGTTCCAACAATTTTTGCCAAATATTGGCAAAGTGAACCAATACTTGGTACCAAACGGACCGGGTATTCGTGTTGATGATTGCATGGAATCAAACATGGAAATTCCAATTTATTATGATAATATGTTGGCGAAACTTATTGCTTGGGGACCAACTAGGGAAGAAGCCATTTCTAGATTGCGTCGTGCGATCAAGGAATATGTGATCACTGGAATTGAAACTACCCTAAGCTTTGGAGAGTTTGTTTTAACCCACCCTTCATTTGTATCAGGTGATTTCGATACTCATTTTATTCAGAAGTATTTTAACCCAGAAGAATTGGTAGATGAAAAGTTATCTGAAGATGAACTTTCTGCACTTGCAACGGCAGCGGTTGCCTTCTTTTCTCAAAATAAAGGCAATGAATCTGCGAATATTGTTGCAAACCCATCTCTGGCTGAATCAGCGTGGTATAGTGCTAGAAAAAACTATTAAGTGTCTGTAATTCAAAAAGTTTTAATTGTTGATGATGTTCATCAAAGTTTAGTATTTGGATTGATTTCCAACAGCTTTGATGTGTTTTATATGCCTGAAATTAAAGCAAATAAAATTGCTGATTTTATCGTAAATGAAAATATTGAGGGACTTGTAATTCGTTCGAAGCTTTTTCTAAATGAAGATTTTTTTGTCAAATGTTCATCCTTAATTTGGGTGGCTAGGGGTGGTGCTGGCATGGATAACATCGACGAAGATGCTGCGTTTCGTGCGGGTGTGAAATTGATGAATTCTGAAAACGCCAATTCCGATGCCGTTGGCGAACAAACATTGGCTATGTTGTTGGCTTTGAGAACGAATTTGGTTAAATCCCACAATGAGGTGAGTAGCGGTATTTGGAATAGAGAAGGAAACAGAGGTGTCGAATTAAAGGGAAAGACAGTTGGAATAATTGGATATGGAAATACAGGGAAAGCCGTTTGCGAAAAATTAAGTGGTTTTGGGGTCAATATTTTGGTGTACGATAAATACAAATCTGAATTTAGTGACACAAATTTGACAGAAGTGAAATTAGATGAAATTTTGGCAAAATCTGATATCATTTCATTGCATATTCCACTCAACTCTGAAACAGAGAATTTTGTGAATGATTCATTTATAAATCAAGTTACAAATCCCTTTGTTTTATTAAACTTATCTAGGGGTAAGATAGTTGATATACAATCTGTTATAAAATTTTTGAAATCAGGAAAAATTGTTGGTTTTGGTGCTGATGTTTTGCCAAATGAACCACCAAATATGAACGATGATTTTGACAAAAAAATGTTACAAACGTTAAATTCCTTTTCAAATGTTTTGCTCACACCGCATGTGGGTGGGTGGACAATTGAAAGTTATGAGAAAATATCAGAAATTTTGCTCATTAATATATTGAATTACAATAATATAAGTAGAGCATAGTGCAGCTTTTATTGCATTTTTTGCAAAAAATATTTTGTAAGTTTCCTAACAAAAGGATAAAATAAACTTGTTAAATCCTTGTTTTTTGGGTAAACTTGCCGATAAATGGTCGATGATTATCGATTAATGTTAAAATTAGATTTAAAGTTGATATGAAGTATAGATTAC
>CANFVI010000036.1 GCA_947450405.1 Flavobacteriales bacterium | reverse complement strand
GGAACTCTTTTAATTACAGATTCATTTGAATTAACAGATGGATTGGTGATGATTTCGGGAACCACACCACCTGCGTTAAAAACCAAAACCGGTGCAAAATTGGTTGGTGGAAATAAGAATAGCTATGTAGATGGTGGATATTGGATTGGGCAAACTGCCAACAATACAATGACATGGCATGTTGGTTCTGGTAGTGATTATAGACCAATAGTTGCTACGAGTTTCACAAAATCAGGTGCTACTGAAGAGTTTTATTTTGCAAAGGTTTTGGCGAATGGACCCGCTTTTACCCAATCATTACCTTCGGTTACAAGAAATATTTCTAAAGTACATCATTATTACATGAATACCACGGCAACTAATTTGATTGCCTACAACTTTTTTCTAAAGTTTAGTTATGATTCAGTTACAAATGATGACTATGTTTATGATTTTGCCAATTTACAATTATTAACCTCTACAGGTTCTGCTTCTTGGATTCTAAACAATACCGTAGGAACTGCAAATAGATTGGGTACAATGTCATCTAGTTCTATTACCAACTTGACTGGGTATTATATTTTAGGAAATAAAATAGGGTCTCAAACCTCAGGTTACTTGGGTGGATTGAATACATTGGGAAGTTCAGACGTGTTTTCATCATTTATTGTTGTAAACCAATGCGAGGGAGATACAATTAAATTTTATAGCAATTCAAAATCAATTGGTTCTTCGATTACAGGTTATATTTGGGATTTCGGAGATGGTTCTCCAACCCAAACCGGGTCTACTGCATGGCATATTTATGCAAGAGGAACGCCTACTACTACAACTTATATTTATACCGTTTCACTGAGAGTTGAAAATACTACGAGTTTTGATTTTGGATATAAAAACGTAATCTTAGCCAATACACCGCGTGTGCCGTTGAATCCAAATATATTCACACAAAGTGTGGAATTATTACCAAAGATTATTACTAGTGTTTGTCAAGGTCAAACTACCCGTATTACGGATACTTATTCTCCGCCTTCTGGGGAAGTAATGGCTAAGAAAATTTGGACAATTACCCCAGTTATACCTGCATTCAGTAGAGGAAATATTTCTCCTTATTTGGGATATAAAGATTCTAGCAAAATCACCTACAAATTTGCTGCTGCAGGAACCTATAAAATTTATATTACAAGAATCAATCAGTATGGCTGTAAAGCCATTGACAGCCAAGATTATATTTTGCATGCAAAACCAACTGTAGGGATTGATGTTAAAGACCAATGTTGGGATCCTGTTAGATCAGTTGCGATTTTTAATGTAACTGCAGATCCTTCACCTGACAAAATGTTAAAATGGTCATGGGATTTGGGTGATGGCACCAAACTTTCTGGTTTGGCTGGCCCTCCATCTTTAAACAAAACAGCGTATCACAAGTATGCAACCGCAGGTCCAAGATTGATTAAGTTGGTTGTCACTACCGATGCGGATTGCAAAGATTCTCAAAATCATATTTTGAATTTATTTGCAAAACCTTTGGCGCAATTTTCAACTTCAAATACGTGTATTGGTGAAATTACCAATTCCTTCAATAGTTCAACGGTTGCTTCTCCAGAAGTAATTCAATATGATATTTGGAATTGGGGCGATGGTACGCCATATGATACGGCGGTGCCTAATAGTTCGCATACTTATGCGAAAATTGGATTGTATAAAGTTTTATTAGAGGTTCAAACTTTTAATTTGTGTAGTGACACACAAACAGTGTGGATGCGCGTTCATCCAAAGCCAGTGCCTTTGTATAGCGTAAAAGAAGCTTGCTTCGGAGATACCACAAGATTTAGAAGGTTGTTAAACTTTAAATACCCGCGCCAAGATAGTATGAATTGGAATTGGACGTTTGATGACACCATAATGGCTACAGATACTGCAGTTCGATTTAAATTCACTGCTCCTGGGGTACATAAAACACGTTTGGTTGCTACATCAAAAGCAGGATGTAAAGACTCGACATTAGGATTGTTTCAGGTTTATTACAAACCTCAACCTACATTTTCTTTAGATCCTTCGGTTATACCTAATGATTTAATGCAATGTCAGAAATGGAATAAATTTACATTTATACAGAATTACGGAGTTGATCCGAATGATACCATACTCACATCTAAATGGTTATGGGGTGATACATTCAAAGAATCTCCTGCCGTAACTTTATTCCATAGTTACGATACAACAGGTATTTTTCAGCCGCGTTTGGTTGTAACCAATATTCACGGTTGTGCCGACAGTGTAATGCATCCAGTAAATGTGGTGGCATCACCGATTGCACACTTCGCTTATAAAGGTCTTTGTATGCCAGATTCTGTTTATTTTTATGATACATTGACATATTCCTTAGATACAATTAAACAACGTTATTGGGATTTTGGCAATGGGGTTACTGATTCAAATGTGTTGCATAGAAATGTATATTACACTAATTCAGGCCCTTACAATACAAGTTATATCGTAAAAACTAAAAATGGTTGTTCTGATACTGCATATTTGAATGTAAATACGCTTGTGAATACTCCAGTAATTTCATGGAATATGAAAGGAAGTATGCCTTTGTGCAAAGGAGATTCAGTTAAATTTACAATCACGGGAGGAGATTCGATATATTGGCTTGCCGATAATGATTCGGTTTTTGTGAAATCAATTTCTAAAACTGGAAATTATAAATTTAAAGTTTATAATAAGGGTGTGTGTTTTGCAATGGATTCAGTTCAAGCTTATGCTTATCCTCCTGCAAATATTACAGCACATTCAGATACGACAATTTTTAGGGGAAGAAAATCCTCTGTTTATGTATCAAATGCATTGAAAAATTTCCATTGGTATCCAGGTATTTATGTTGCTGATTCTACCAAAGTGGGTACTTCAACAATACAACTAACAGATTCAATTACATTGTTTGTAGTTGCAACCGATTCAAATGGTTGTACCGATGTTGATTCAGTGCATATCAGAGTTATTGATCCTCCATTGGTGAAAATACCGAACATTATCACACCGAACGGTGATAAATCAAATGAATATTGGGATCTAATTGAAATTCCTGATGTTTTCCTATTTGATATTGTAATTAGTGACAGACAAGGAAAGAGGGTTTATACCAGCAATAATTATTTGAACAATTGGAATGGTGTTGATTCTGATGGAAATGTGTTGCCAAATGGTGTATACTTTTATTATATGAAAAATCGTCAATCTAAAGAAGAGTATAGAGGATACATTCAAATTATTCGTTAATTATTATGAAAAAATTATTTAGTATTATTGGAATATTGGGTTTGACGTTACAAGCCTTTGCACAAATGGGAGCAAGAATTGATCAATTTTATATGGATCCTTCAATTACTGTTCCTGCGGCAATAACAAGCAACGACCAAGGAAGTGTTTCTTTGTATTATAACAAAATATTTAACCAAACTCCAGGTTCACCGCAACATACATTGTTCAACATAGCAATGCCTGTAAAAAATAAAAATACGGCTTTTGGATTATTATATTTGAAGGAAAATATTGCTTTTTCCGAGATTCACAATGCATACGCTACATATGCTTATTCTTTGGGTTTAGGAAGTACTAAACTGAGCTTAGGCGTGAGTGCTGGTGTTTTATCTCAAAATTTTGATGCATCTAAAATGGTTTATATTCATGAAAATGATCCAATTATCAATGCAATTAGTTACAGCGCTCCAGTAGTTAGGGCAGATCTTCGCGCTTCAATATTCGCGAAAGCCGATAAATGGTATGCCGGTTTTTCAGTTTCTAGATTACCTAAGCCACATTTTGATTATACTTATTATAACTATAAAGCAGGATATGATTTGCAAACACAGTCTACCTTATTGCTCGGTTTTAAAGGTGATTTAGGGTCAGATTTATCAATCAGACCTGCAATTAATTGTACTTGGTATAATTGGGATTATCTCTATTTACAAGCAAATCTAAGTTTTTGGTATAAAGATAAAGTGTGGGTTGGCCTAGGTGAAAATAACTTTTTGCAGTTTGGTGGAAATATTGGATTTAAACCGCAAGATGATATTTCAGTTTCCTACTCTTATACAGTTCCAAATGGCGAACAAAGTGGGTTGTTAGGGCCTATCCACGAATTTAGAACTACAATTGGATTCGCAGCTTTGGGCGGTGGCTCAGTTTCTTCGAAAGATGATGGCTCTGATAATTCTACTTCTGAGGGAAATGATGAAGAGTCTAACAAAGAAAGAGCACCAAAAGGAAGAGAAAGATTGGAAGTAACAGCTCGTTCTTTGAAGGATATGAAAACTTTCGGAAAAGGACATGATACAATAGGTATACACTTACCTCCAATTGATAAAATCAAACCTGAGGCTGGGTTTTATTTAGTTGCAGGATTGCATAGCAATGAAGATAAAGCGAACAAGCAAATCAAAGAGTTGTACATGAAAGATGTAATTGCATTTAAGTTTTTTGAACCAAAAACAAAGAGCTATTATGTGTATATGGAATACTATTTCTCAGAAAAAGAAGCCAACAAAGGAATTTTCTATTATGAGTCAACTGTGCCTCAAATGTGGGTGAAGGAAGTAAAATAATTCAAACAACGAATAACAGAAAAATGCCGCTATTGCGGCATTTTTTGTTTATATCATACTGTTTTTTGGTTTTAATGTCTGTATTTTCCAAGTTGATACATCCCGCAAATGGCCGCGTTTTTCGCCGATAATCCTTGCGATAATAATCCAGTTATGAGTCCTGTTAAAGTATCACCGCTGCCACCTTTTGCCAATGATTCACTTCCATTGCCGTTTACAAAAATTTCACCATCTGCGCAAAATAGAACTGAATATGTATCTTTAGCCAAAATATGAATTTGCATGGTTTTGGCCAAGTTTGTTAAATGTGCCCACTGCAATTCTTGCGTTTCAAACTCTCCAAATACCCGCGATAATTCCTTTGGGTGTGGTGTTAAAATGCTACCCACAGGAATTCTTGGAATTAAATTTTTATTTTGACCTATAATATTCAATGCATCAGCATCAATCACCATCGGAATATTTTTAACCGTATTCAAAAGTATACTTACAAATGCCAATGAATTGGCATTTGTTCCCAAACCAGGCCCAATTCCAATTACGTTGTATTTAGAAAAATCAATTTTATCCAACGATTGCCCATCTAATTTGGTTTCTAAAAACTGAATATTGGGATAGTTGTCAATATAATTTAAAGTATTGATAACACTCCCTACTGTTACATTGCCAGTTCCAATTTCACTGCAAGCTACAGCACTCAAGGCAATTGCTCCAGACATGCCTTTGTTCCCTCCTAAAAGTAGTGAATGTCCTTTACTTCCTTTATGCGCGTGACGGTTTGCTAGTGGCATTAACCCTGTAACAAATTCGTTGCTGAGCGGACTTTGAATAAACGTTCCGAGTAATTTTATATTTTCATTTTGTAAGCCAATATCAATAATTTCAATGTCTTGTAGGTAAAGCCTATTCAATAAACTCGGAGTTATACCTCCAATGCATATGGTTTTATTTGCCTTAACAAATGGTCCCTCAAAAGATGACCATGTACCCAGGCCACTGGGTTGATCTAAACTAATAATACAAGCATCAGATAAGTTAATTTTCTCAATCAAAATATCTAGTGGATTTTTTATTGCAGCATTAATTCCTGATCCAAAAATTGCATCAATGATAATGTCGGCTGATGGGCTAAAGAATTTGCAATTGTATTTATTTAATTCTTTAATTTCAATTTTAGTATGACAGAGCAGTTCGTTTTGAAACGAATATTCAATTGAATATTTGTCTGTTATATTTAACTTATATACACAAATCTTGTATCCGTGAAATGCCATTATTCTGGCCAAGCACAAACCATCGGCCCCATTGTTGCCTTGCCCACAAATTATGTCAACCGTTTGTTCTGGTTTAATTATTTTTTTGAGGGACAGAAATATCCTATAGCAAGCGCGTTCAAGAAGGTCATTCGAAGGAATTGGTTCTGAGATAATGGTGTTTTTATCTAGTTCCTTCTTTTGGTATGCACTTAAAATGGGGAATCCAATTTTCTGAGATTTCATTATTGCAAAGTAAAAGCAAACTGAATCAAATTGGCACCCATTTGTAATGCTTTTTCTCTTATTTCAGGGGCGTCATTGTATAATTCTGCGTCTTCCCAACCGTTTCCCAAATCACATTCATAATCATAAAAGCAAATCAAACGTCCCTCAAAAAACAAACCATAACCAACTGCCGGTTTCCCATCGTGTTCATGCACTTTGGGCAACCCATTGTTGAATTGATAATTTTGATGATAAATGGGGTGAGAAAATGGAACCTGTTTGAATTCAAGTTCGGGAAATACTTTTTTCATTTCTCTGCGAATAAAAATATCCATTCCGTAGTTATCGCAGATATGCAAAAAACCACCCGATTTTAGGTAGTTTCTTAAATTTAAACTTTCAGATTCATTGAAAATGATATTTCCATGTCCTGTCATAAACACAAAAGGGAAATTGTAAATTTGTTCAGAACCAACTTCAACAATTACCTCATCATCTCTAAGGTTAGTTTTTATTTTGGAATTGCAAAATTTTGCTAGATTTTTGAGTGCAGTTTTACTGCTATACCAGTCGCCGCCGCCTGAATATTTGAGTCGGGCCAATTGAATACTAGGCGCTTGTGCATTTCCATTGTTGAATTGAAAACAACCCATACATAAAAATGTAATTAGAATTGCCTTGCCCAAACTCATAATTACAAATACAGGGTAATAAGAAAGATACTTCCTATTATAATTCTATAGTATCCGAAGAATTGAAACCCTTTCGATTTTACAACACCAATAAAAAATTTAACCGCAATTGCGGCAGTTACAAAACTGATGATATTTCCGATGGCAATATCACTTAAGTTCGAAGCACTTAGTTGGTCCCAGTTTTTAAGAATTTTATAGGCAGCCGCAGCAGATAGGGTAGGGATAGCCAAAAAAAATGAAAATTCAGTTGCTGCATTTTTCGATAATTTGCAACCCAATCCACCAGCAATTGTTGCTGCACTTCGGCTTGTACCTGGTATCATGGCAATGGTTTGAACCAAACCAATAATAAAGGAATCTTTATATGAAATATCGTCAACTTCTTTTGTTCCAGGTGTCAATATTTTGTCCATGAAAATCAAAAAAGCACCCACAGTAATGAGCATGATTCCAACAATCACTGGAGTTTGTAACATTGCTTCTAGATAATCATCTAGTAGGAAACCTAAAATTGCTGCTGGAATAAAACCAATGATTAGTTTTGAATAAAAGTTAAACCAATTGGCCGAAAAAAACTTTTGCCAATAAAGCACAATAACAGCAAAAATTGCTCCGAACTGAATAGAAATCATGTAGGTGTCGAGTTGCGCACCTTGAATTTTCATCCACTCTTTGAACATCATTAAATGCCCGGTGCTACTTACCGGCAGATATTCTGTTAGCCCTTCAACAACGGCCAACACAACATTTTCGAGCCAAGTCATTTATTTCTTTTTAAAGAAAATGGCATATATGCCCAAAACAAATCCAATAATTACAATAATTGGAGCCAAGGTAATTCTGCGAAAATCGTAGATATCACCTTCTTTTCCAGCCATTACAAAAAAGCCAATGATAATAATCAAAAGACTAATTAAAGTGAGGGTGTAATTTTCTTTGCTAAAGATCATACCTGGTTTGTTTTCAGGCGTGTTTTGAGTATTTTTAGATGTGCTCATTAGTATAGATTTTCAATTTTAGTTCTTAGGAATTTTCGAGTGCTTAACCAGCTACAAGTTGCCGATAACACAACTCCAAATATAGCAATGAAAATTGAAACATAAAGCAAATTTTGTGTGTCTATGTTTTTGTTGAATTCGGCTAAGATATTTAATGGACTAAATATCATTGGAATTTGCCAAATAATCAGATAAACCAGTGCCGCTGCAATCGGAAATGCAATGAGCGCATATTTAATAAATGTAAGAATGAAGGGCTTCACAATAAATGTATTGGTGGCGCCTACCAATTGCATACTTTTGATGGTATGTCGGTTGGCGAAAATGCCCAATCTAACGGCGCTTTGAATCAAAATTACCGACATGATAATAAAAATAGCAGCAATTCCACCCAATATGAGTTGCGTATTTTTAAGGGTACTATTGAGCGTTTCAATTAGATTTCTTTGGTATATCACATCTTCTACTGAAGAATTTTCCTTGAATTCTCTTGAAATCTGATCCAAAAACTTTGACGATGCAAACTCAGCTTTAGGATAAATTTCAATGCTCAAGGGTAGGGTAACTACATCAATATAGGAATTAAAATCGGGATCGTATTTGTCGCCCATTTGTTTCATTCCTTCTTCTCTAGATATAAATGTTGAACTTTTTACCCATTGCAATTTATCAATCTGAGTTTTGAATTTCAGTACGTCTTCTTGAGGGATACTATCACTGAAATAAATATCAATGCTGCTGCTCTCCATAAGCAATTTTCCTAATCCTTTGAAGCCAATAATGCTCGTTCCAAGCAGGCCTAAAAAAAACATCACTGCAGTTAAGCTTAAAATACTTGGCAGCGCACTTGGTTTGCGGCGTTTGGTGGATTTTTCTTCCATAATTATGATTTGCGAAATTCACGGAATTTTCAATAAAACCAAAATAAAGTTATGCGCATTTTGTAGATTTGAATCTTTATGTACAATTTCTAAAACATGCAGTATTTATCGCAATTAGATTTAACCAAAGTATTATTCTTGGATATTGAAACTGTGCCAATGGCATCTAGTTTTTCGGGTTTGCAACCTGCTTGGCAACAATTGTGGGAGAAAAAAGCCAAATCAATGATCAAAGAAGACATTACAGCTTCTGATATTTTTGACCGTGCGGCCATTTATGCTGAATTTGGTAAAATTGTTTGCATCGGTGTGGGAATTATAACTGGTCACCCTTCAGAACCAAAACTAAGATTAAAGTCATTTTATGGCGATGATGAAAAAGTTCTGTTGCAAGATTTTGCCAATTTACTTATACAACATTTCAATACCGATAGATGCAAACTTTGCGCGCACAATGGCAAAGAATTTGACTATCCATACATTGCTAGGCGGATGTTGGTTCATGGCATTAAACTTCCTTATTTACTTGATAACGCCGGCAAAAAACCATGGGAAATAGCAAATTTAGACACAATGGAATTGTGGAAATTTGGTGATTTTAAAAGCTTTACAAGTTTGAATTTGCTAGCAAATCTTTTTGGTATTCCAACACCAAAAGATGATATTGATGGGAGCATGGTTGCCGACGTTTATTACCGTGAAAACGACCTCAAAAGAATAGCGGTTTATTGTAATAAAGATGTGGTCACCTTGGTTCAATTATTGCTCAAGTTAATGAACAAAGAAATCATTTCTGAAGAATTTATTACAAATCCTGAATTCTAGGCTGCGTTTCGTGTAAAAAAAATGTCTATTTATTACTATATTTGTATTGTAATATGATGAAAAAATTACTAATTGCCCTTATATCATTACTTTCAATAGGAAATTTGATGGCTGCGGAGCCAACAGTTGCCCCTAGCAATATTGCCGTTGGTACAATCCAATGTAATCAGGCTGTAGTAAGTTGGACCAATGGAAACGGTGGCTGGCGCTTGGTTGTTGTCAAAGAAGCTTCAGCTATCTCTGTAACACCTACCGATGGAACTGCTTACACTGCTTTTGCAATTTTAGGAAATGGCGACAATTTGGGTTCTTCAAGTTTTGCTTGTTGGAACAATATCAACAATAATTTTACCTTAAAAGGACTTAAACCCAATACAAAATATTACATCGCTGTATTTGAACACGATGGGTTAGCCAGTCCAAATTATTTAACTTCATCATACGCCACTGCTTCATTTACCACACAAAATTTGATTTTAGATTTTAGTTTTGCCGTGAGTAAAGACAGTTGTGATAAAACAAACGTTGTAACATTTACAAATAAATCTAGTGCCACTTATACGGGGGTAACTTATTCTTGGTTATTTCAAGATGCAACTTCGGGTACGGGCACAAATGTTACCCATACTTACATGAAAGGTGGTAACTTCTTAGTTACTTTAATTGCTTCTCCAGCTTTGGGTTGTACAGACAACTTTACTGCTACAAAAGCTGTATTTATTATTCCTAGACCTATTAGTAAGCCAATCGAGAAAAATAACAAACTTTCTCAGTGTCTTGAGGGAAATTATTTCCAGTTCGATGATCAGACTACGTTGGCTAAAATCCCTAAATGCGCTTACACGCGTACCTGGTATTTTACAGCCTCAGATTCTGCAACTATCCCAACCCCAAATAAAACTTACACCACTGCAGGAACCTATAGAATACTCTATAAAAGTGAAACCTATTACGACAACAACAGAACGGGTTGTACGGATACCGCATCCCTCGTCATCAACGTAATTCCTGATCCTTCAAGTGGTGTTTCAATTAATAATCCAATTCAATGCTTTAAAGGTAATTCGTTTGTTTTCAATAACTCTTATCCCGGTTTATCGTCTTGGTTTTGGGATTTAGGAGATGGCACAACAACCAATACCCAAGGCATTACCCATTCCTACGCTTCAACAGGGAATTATCAAATTATCCATGAAGCTCAAAGTCCTGTAGGATGTAAAAGTAGAGATACAAGTTATGTGTTTGTGAAAGCAAATACCGACGCCAAATTCACTGGTTTGTCAGGTGCTGTATGTGAAGGTGGTGCTCCTATTTCATTAACCCCGGTTACTCCAGGCGGAGTATTTACTACATCTTCTGGTACAATTGCAGGTACCAATTATACCCCTGGAAATGCGGGTATCCAACTCGTGAAATATGTAATCAAAGATAGTTTTTGTCCTGATTCCACTACCCAAACAATAAAAATTAATGCGTTACCTAAATTTAGTTTAGGAAAAGATACCACAATCTGCGATGGTTCAACTACTGATCTCTTAATTCCAGTGGCTGGTAATGTTTTGTGGGATGATGGATCAAATAGCAATCCTCGAACCATATCAAATGGTGGGAAATATTATGCGGAAGTAGATAATAATGGTTGCAAGTGGTCTGATACAATCAATATTAGTGAAAAAACAACACCTCAAGTTTCTTTGCCAGGTGATACTTTAATATGTAAAGGTTCTTTATTACAATTAACAGCATCTTGGCCGGGTGCAACCACAACTTGGAGTACCGGTTATACGGGTAATTCAATTTATGTGGCTAATTCTGGTATATATACTGTAACTGTAACCAATGCCTGTGGATTTGCAACAGATCAAATAGAAGTAACATTAGCCTCTGGTTTTTGTGATGTATTTATTCCAGATGCTTTCACTCCAAATGGCGATGGTAGAAACGATTCTTTCGAAATTATTGGTAGAGACGTAAACGCAGTTTTCCTGAATATTTATAACCGTTGGGGTGAGAAAATATTTGACAGCCATGATGCGAATTCATTTAAATGGTCTGGCTATTACAAAGGTGACGTTTGTCCTGAAGGCTTATATACCTTTATCTATCGCTATGAGCAAAAAGTTGGCGATAGGGTTAGAAGAGCAACTGTAAACGGTGGAATTATGCTTTTGCGATAGTTGGGTATAAACTGTCAGTAAATTTTTACTATTTTCCTTTAAATACTTACTATTTTTGCAGTAATGCAACAGAATAGTGTATCGCTTATTGATCAAGCCAAACAATTGGGCTTGTTAGAAGAAGAATTTCATAAAATCTGCGAAATCCTTGGTAGAGAACCCAATTTTACTGAATTGTCAATCTATTCAGTAATGTGGAGTGAACATTGTAGTTATAAAAACTCAATCACTTGGTTAAAAACTTTGCCAAAAAGTGGAACAAAAATGTTGGCTGAAGCCGGTGAAGAAAATGCCGGATTGGTTGATATTGG
>CANFVI010000035.1 GCA_947450405.1 Flavobacteriales bacterium | reverse complement strand
TACAACATTCGATTAATCACCACCAACCAATATGGATGTTTGGATACAGGGTATAACAAAGTAAGGGTAAACCCAAATCCAGTTGCTGACTTTACTATTAATAACGACACCCAATGTTTCTCAGTAAACTTGGTTCAATTTACAAATAAAGGCAAGAGCAATTCTCCAGTATCTTCAGTATTAACCCATGCATGGAATTTTGGTGATACTACCACATCAATATTGGCAAGTCCATCAAGGAAATACCAAGTATACGGCAAACGTACCGTTACTTTAATTAGCACAAACAACTACGGTTGTAAAGACACAATTAGTCAAAGCCTAAGAATCTTAAAACAGCCTGAGGCAAAAATATCGTTTGTTACAAATACGATATGCTTAACAAACAATAGATTTGAAATTATAGATGGTGCTATTATCGATTCAAAAGATGCTGGCTATAGAACGAAATATGTGGTTTATAAAAAACCAAAGAATGATACATTAAACTATATCGGAACGAATAAAAAGTTCTCTATGTCAGATACCGGTCGTTACAAAGTAAAATCATTTGTTACCACCGCATTAGGATGTTCAGATTCAAGTTTGAATTACATCAATGTAATGAGCATGCCAATTTCCAAAATTGAGTACGATAAAATCGGAAAGTGTGAAGGCAACTTTAACAACTTTGCATTAAAACGCACCAATTATGTAAACTCAGTAAACGATCAAAACTTCTGGTCGGTTGCTGGAACTTCAATTGGAACGGATACTGTAATTAGCTACAAACAAAATACCCCCGGTAAATATATTGTAAAACTGAAATTGGTATCAGAGTATGGATGTCCGGATAGTACCACCCAAGAATTTGAAATCCAAAGTAGACCTGATATTAGAATTGCGAAAATAAATACAGATTCATGTTTAAATAAGACATTAGTAGTAAAAGCGTATGAAAAAACAGGATTAACTTTGGGTTATAAACTTTGGACATTTTCTGATGCAAGTACCAGTACTGATTCAATTGTTACAAAAAAATTCATCATTGCAGGGAAGAAAGATATGCTATTTATTGGAAGTGCGGGTAAATTTAATTGCAGAGATACCACGTCATTTTCAGTTAATTTATTCAACTCACTTACAACAAAATTTAAAACTTCTAGTATTTCGAGTTGTTTAAATGGCAATTTATTTACATTTATTGATTCATCAGCGGGTTCAGGTTTTACTACATCTAAATTAAGGTGGATAATGACAGATGGATTCGATTCAACATATTATCCCTCAAAATCATTTACATCGTTTAAACATAAATTCACAAGTATTGGAAATTATTCAATTAAATTATTGGCATATAATCAATATGGATGTAATGATAGTTTCGAATCAAGTGTAACTTTAAATCCAAATCCAACTGCAGATTTTTCTGTAGACAACGGAACGCAGTGTTTAACAGCAAACTATTTTACGTTTACAAATTCAAGTGTTGCAAATTCCACAAATCCAACAATGAGTTATTATTGGAATTTTGGAGACACTACGAATACTTCAACAATCAATCCTAAAAAATCTTACGTATTTGATGGACAGAAAAAAGTAAAATTAGTTGCTGTAAATCCCTATGGATGTAAAGACTCTTTGGTCTCAACCATTCAAGTAAAACCAAATCCGAGGGTTAAATATGGAGTTAATAACTTTAATCAATGTGTAAACAATAACCAATATTATTTTACTGACTCAAGTACTGTAAAATCGGGTGGTGGAACGGTTAAATTGACGTGGCAATTGGGCGATGGATCTGTTTCAAATAGCACCAACGTTTCCAAAAAATACAACATAACAGGAACATTAAATGTAAAATTATTTGGAACAACTTCTTTTGGCTGTGTAGATTCATTTAACCAGAATATTAAACTATTACCGAAACCCAAATCGAACTTCTATCTAAACAATGATACGCAATGTTTTGTTGGGAATTTATTTGAGTTTAGCAATACAACTTCAATAGCTACAGGCGGCGGTAGTTTATTATTTCAGTGGCAATTTGGTGATGGTAATACATCAACAAGTGCTCATCCAAATATATCTTATTCAAATTACGGAAAATATTCAGTTAAGTTAAAATCAACAAGTCAATATGGTTGTGTAGACAGTTTAATTAAGAATATTTTAATCATTGCCAATCCTCAAGTTAGTTTCTCATTTATAAAGCCCCAAAAGCAATGTAATAATACCGATACGTTTGTTTTGTCAAACGCCACTCAAGTATTGAATGCCAAAAGTTTGAATTATGAATGGAATTTTGGTGATGGTAGTACAAGTTTGTCAAAAGATATTAGAAAAAGCTATTCTTCAGCGGGTACGTATTTCATTAAATTAAAGGTTACAAATAATATCGGTTGCTTAGATAGTTCAACGCAGCAAGTTCAAGTTTATCCAGATCCAATAGTTGATTATAGTGTTAACAATGCATATCAATGTATACGTGATCAAAAATTTAATTTCACGAATAATGCAACTATTGCTTTCGGAGGTGGTACATTAAATTACACTTGGAAATACAATGATACTTTATTTTCATCTGTTGCCAATTCAAGCAAAACATTTGCAAAAATTGGAATTACGAAAATTAAATTGATTGCGAAAAGTTCAGTAGGGTGTATTGATTCGATCACAAAGAATATTCAGGTTTATGCAAGCCCGATAGCTGATTTTAGTATCCCAAAACCAAACCAGTGTACAAATAATAACAAGTATAATTTCGACAATAAGAGTTTTGTTAATTCTGGTACGAATACCTACCGATGGTCATTTGGTGATGGTCAGGGTAGCGGATTAAATTCACCGTTGAAAGTATACAGTAAATTTGGAAATTACGTTGTTAAGTTAGTTGCAATTTCTGATTATGGATGCAAAGATTCGATTTCTAAATTGGTTAGAGTTTATTCAGAACCGAATGTGATATTTACACAATCAGATACTGCTGAATGTTTATATAAAAACAAGTTTACTTTTTCTTCTAAATCAACCAATGGAGATAGTTCTGCAATGAGCTACCGTTGGTCATTTGGAAATACCAAATTGGATACTGGAGTAAATGTTCAAACTACATATTTATCATCTGGTACCTATTTGGTTAAATTAATAGCAACATCTAAAAATAATTGTATAGATAGTAATTTTACTTTTGTTAAAATACATGCTCAGCCAATTCCCGCATTTAATATCTCAAATAATAATCAATGTCTGTATTTGAATTCGTTTACGGCATCAAACTTAACTAGCATTGCAGCGGGCGGCGGATCATTGACATATTCGTGGAAATTTGGTAATGGGGTAAATTCTAATTTGAAAAACCCTACATGGAGCTATTCGCAATCAGATAAATATACAGTTACTTTAATTGCGGTATCAAGCAATCAATGTAAGGATAGTGTTAAAGTGAATACTGAAATTTATCCAAATCCGATTGTTAAATTTAATCTGTCAGATTCAACAGCATGTTTAAGAGGAAATGAATTTTTAACAAGTAATTTATCCAATATAGCTTATGGTAACTTGTTTTATAATTGGACATTTGGAAATGGGGTGAAATCATCTGGGCAAAATCCCAAAATCAATTATACAACCGAAGGCATTTATAAAATCAAACTTGTAGCTAAAAGCTCCGTTGGTTGCATTGATTCTTTGGAAAAGAAAATTGAAGTTTTCCCTCAGCCAAAATCAAAATTTGCCGTAAATAATTCTTTACAATGTTTAAATGGCAACAATTTTCAATTTGTAAATTCTTCTTCAATAAACAACGGTAGCTTGTTTTATATTTGGACGTTTGGTGACTCTGCAAAATCTACACTGAGTAATGTTTCACATTCATACAAATACGCAACCAATAATGTTGTCAAATTAACAGCTCTAAGTTTAAAAGGATGCTTGGATACTTTTAGTATTCGAATTTCGGTCTATTCAAATCCCAAAGCTTCATTCTATACCAATGATTCTATACAGTGTAAAAAAGGCAATGATTTTGTTTTTTACAATATTTCTAAAATCAACAATGGATTAATGAATGCAAGTTGGAATTTTGATGACAACTCATTGCAATTTGCTCCGATTGGTCGACACTCTTTTGCTTCTTCAGGATTGTATAAAGTTCAACTTAAAATGGTTTCTAATTTCAATTGTATTGATACTATTTCTAAATGGATCAAAGTTACAGAAGAACCACAAGTTGAATTTGCTTTAAATCAATATGCTTCATGTTTGAAAGATAATAAATTTAGCACCGATAACTCAACAACTTATAAGGGTACAGAAACGGTTAATTATAAATGGGATTTTTCTGATGGCTATGTATCCAATAATGCAAATGTTACGCATCAATTCACGAAAGATGGAAAGTACAAGGTTATTTTATCCGCTATTACGAGTGAAGGTTGTGCAGATACGTTAAATAAATTAGTTTATATTTATCCTCAAGGCAAGGCGGAAATTAAATTTTTCGATACAATTCAATGTTTATTAGGAAATAAATTTATTTTCGGAAATAATTCAAGGGTGGAAGGTGAGAAATTTAGTTTGCTTTCTTGGAGTTATGGCGATGGAGTTGTAGATACATTCTTTAATTCTTCACCCACCGAATATGTATACTATGATACAGGATTATTTAAAGTTATTTTAAATACAACTACCGAAAATCAATGTCAAGATCAAAGTTTCGGTTATGTGAGGGTAGTGCCAATGCCTGTTTCTAAATTTACCCAATCTGCATATTCGTTTTGTAATAATAAACAAGATTTTACTTTCATTGCATCACCTAAAAATGATATCGTTAAAAATCATAAATGGATTATTGAAAGAAGAGAATTCTACAATATTGATACATTAAAATATACTTTTGAAAGTTTAGGTTTGAATACTGTGCGATTAGTAACTTATACTGATTATGGTTGTACAGATACATTTAAATCTAAAGCCAATGTTTTAGAATCTCCAGTTGCAAATATTTTATCTGATTTAAAGGAACAATGTTTAGCTACAAATAAATTTTATTTTACAAATTTATCAAGTGGAAATTCAAACCCAGATGAAAACTGGATTTTTTATGATGGTCCTTCTATTGATTCTAGAACTGGTAAATCGCAAGAGGTTAATTTCGATTATCCTGGTGAACATTTAATTGAATTAATTGTTGAAAATGATTCTTTGTGTACAGATACTGCTTCTCTTAAAGTACTTGTAAACCCAAATCCAAACGCTAGAATTCAAGTAAGTAATGTGTGCATCAATCAACCAGTTCAAATATTTCCGAACGCGTCAATTAGTGAAGGTGAAATTTCTAAATTTGAATGGAATTTAGGTGATGGTAGAAATACCGTTGATTCTTCTCCAGTAAATAATTATCGATTAGCGAGGAAATTTTATTTGAATTTGTCATTGTTTTCAGTCAAAGGTTGTCAATCGAAGTTTGTAGATTCGATTGTTGTTTATCCGAATCCAATTGCACGAATTTCACTGTTAACTCCAAGAGCTACAATATTAACGGATACACTGGTTTTCCAAGACTCGAGTGAGAATGCAATTTCCTATGACTGGAATTTTGGTGATCCAAATATTAATTCAAGTTTTGAATTTAGCCCTAAAGTTCATTATCAAGATACCGGCGATTTTAATGTTACCCTATCCGTTATTTCTTCAGATGGTTGCGCTGATACTACAATCAAAAAAATAAGAATATGGCCTGACTTTAATCTATTGTTTCCAACAGCATTTTCACCAAATAATGATGGTATAAATGATGATTTTAATCCTGTTGGACATTTTCATTCGATTAAAGATTTCAATATGACTATTTATAATTCAGAAGGACTGATAGTATTTGAAACGAATGATATTTATTCTGTATGGGATGGGAAAGCAATGAATAATTCTGAAGAGCTTCCTGTGGGAAATTATGAGGTCATTGTGCGTGTGAGAGATTTATATAACAAACAATTTAATTTCACAAGAAAGGTGGCATTAATAAAATGAGAACTTTAAATTTATTTAAATCCAATTTAATTGTATTGAGTGTGTTCCTTTTTGGAGGGATATCTTATACTCAAAATTTATTGGCCTATTCAATTCCAAAAATATCAAATTACAACGTAACGAGACTTTCATGTAAAGGATCAAACGATGGTAAAGTTGAATTGCAAGTTTCTGGTGGTGTAGCACCATTTCAGTTTAAAGTAGTCGGATCTTCTTTTCAAACTTCAAGCACTTTTGATTCGTTAGCGCCTGGGACTTTTAAGTTTTGTGTATTTGACAGTTTAAACAATTCAGATACAATATCCATTACTGTTTTAAATGCCAATTTATATATATTATCATCAACAGTTACACCAACATCTTGTTTGAATACATCAACCGGTAAAATTTCATTGACACTTTATGGTGGTGTGGGCGGATATAATTTTGCTTGGACAAATTCAAATGGATTTTCATCTGCAATTAAAAACATAACAAATTTAGAAACCGGTAATTATTCTGTAAAAATTACAGATGCGAATGGATGTGTGAAGGATACCCAAATTAAGGTTGGATATAAAAATTCTATCAGTGCTACCATTACAAAAGGGGATGTGAAATGTTACGGACAGAGTAGTGGTAGTGCCAAGGTCAATGTAACAAGTTCTTTAGGGTTGTTTTCTGTGTCTTGGACTGGTCCTGCGTCATATTCATCAACCAATTTGAATATAACAAATTTGAATTATGGAACTTATTATGTAACTGTTCAGGATACTACTGGTTGCTCAAATAGTGCCTTTGTGAATATTTCTGCCCCTTCTTTATTAACTATTAAAATCAAATCTATTGCTGATGTATTGTGTGCTAACAATAACAATGGTAAAATTTTAACAGAAACCAGCGGTGGTAGAAAACCATATAACTATTCTTGGACAGGTTCTTCGTCTTACACAGCAAATACCCCCGATATTACCAATGCAAGTTATGGTTCATATCAAATTCAAGTAACAGACTCAAGTGGTTGTGTCGCTGCAGCTTCAGCTTCTGTGAATGAACCTGCAGTTTTATCTGCAACATCAGTTATTACGAATATTACCTGCTACGGTGTTTTAAGTGGTAAAATAATTCAAACTGTTTCAGGTGGTGTAAAACCATTTCAATATCTTTGGTCTAGTGGAAACAGTTCAAAGGATTTGGTAAATGTAAATTCAGGGAATTATACTGTCACTATTACCGATAGCAATGGTTGCTTTATTAATAAATCATATTCTATTACATCCCCTTCTAAATTAGTTGTTACATATTCTTCGACGAATGTAAAATGTAATGGGCAAACAAATGGATCACTTACGGCATTTGGTGCGGGTGGCACTTATCCTTGGACGTTTTTAACTACAGGTCCAAATTCATTTAGTTCATCTATTGTTGCTAATAAAAATTTGGCGGCGGGTAATTATAAAGTATTATTGAAAGATGCCAATAATTGTAGAGATTCACAATTTGTTGCTATTACACAACCAACTGCCATATCAGTAACAAAAAAAGCAATTCAACCTTCATGTTACGGACTAAAGGGTTCATTGTCTTTAATTGTGGGAGGAGGAACTTCACCATATACATTTGAATGGACAGATAATAGCGGTTCTTTATATGCAGCAACTCAAAATGTGGTTTCTGCCGACGCAGGTAAATATACCTATAATGTTTATGATGCAAATCAATGTACTGTTACAGACACCATATTGATTTACCAACCTGCAAAACTTAAATTGGCAGTAAAGTCATTGAAATACCCCGTTTGCTATTCGGAAACTACTGGAACTATTAAATTAACTACTGTGGGTGGTTTGAAAAACTATAGTTTCCAATTGAATGGTCAAGTATTTCAGTCAGATTCCATATTTAATAATTTAGGGAAAGGTTTATATTCTATTTCGGTAAGAGATAAAAATTATTGCTCGGATACAGTAAATTTATATTTGAAATTTTCAGATACAATTAAACCCAAAATCCTTCTGAAAAATCCAAAAATTTATTTAAATGCTGCTGGAATAGCTTCTTTGCAATTAACCCAATTAGATTCTGGAATTTCAGATAACTGTGAGGTAAATGCTGTCTCAATTTCTAAAACTAGTTTTAGCTGCAATGAGCTTGGTAAAAATACAGTGCAGATAACCGTTTCAGATTTAAGTGGAAATCAAACTATTGGGTCAACTTTTGTTTATGTAATTGATACAATCAAGCCATCTATTGTATCAAAGTCTGCTAATATTTATTTAAATGCAGCCGGTTCAGCAACTTTAACTGCATCAGATGTAAATAAATCAAGTTATGACAATTGTCGAATCGATTCATTGTTGTTAAGTAAAACTAACTTCAATTGTGCCAATTTGGGAGTAAACCAAATCGTCTTAAAAGCTGTAGATAATTCAAAAAATCAAAATATATCTAATGTTTATGTTACAGTTATTGATACTGTGCTTCCTACTGTTAAATATAAAAATATTAATTGTTATCTAAATACTTCGGGAATAGGTAAAATACTTCCACAAGACGTGAACAATGGCAGTTTTGATAATTGTGGAATAGTTTCATATACTTTAAGTCAACAAACCTTCGATTGTTCTCAAATAGGAACAAATTTTGTAAATTTTATCATTGCCGATAAAGCTGGAAATAGCGTTTCGCAATCTGTAAAAATTACCGTAATTGATTCAATCAGCCCAAAAGTCAAGATCAATGCAAAATCTCTTTATTTGAACCAATATGGATATGTGGTTCTTTCTCCTTCCGATATAGATTCAGCAAGCACAGATAATTGTAAAATTTCTACTAAAATCATTAGCAAATCAGTATTTACTTGCGGAAATATTGGTAACAATACAGTTGTATACACAGTAACAGATCCAAGCGGTAATTCGACTACAGTTTCTGCACCAGTTGTTATTTATGATACCATTTCACCTATAAATAAAACAAGAAACACTTCCGTTTATTTAGATAATAATGGGTATGCCGTTTTGTCGCTTTATGACGTCGACAATGGCTCTTCAGATAATTGCGGAATTGCAAAGTCTTCACTCAGTAAAGATAGGTTTTACTGTTTTGAATTGGGTAAGAAATATGTTGAATTTAAAACATCTGATGCCTCAGGAAATACTACAAAATCAACAATTGAGGTTACGGTGGTTGATACAATACGCCCCGTTATTAAAACTATAAACAGGAATATCTATCTCGATAAACAAGGTAAGTTTTCAATTGCTGCCGATTATTTTGATGCTGGTAGTTATGATAATTGCGGCATTAAAATAAAGAAACTTAGTCAATATGATTTTGATTGCTCAGATGTTGGAAATAAATTGTTATTATATACCATTATTGATACAACCGGAAATTCAGCAATTTCAATCGTTAATATCAAAGTTTTTGATACTATATCTCCAATTTTATATACCAAAAATCAAACATTATATCTTGGAACAAATGGGCAAACGAAATTGTCAAAAAGCATATTTGAGCCATTTTGTTCAGACAATTGTGCGATTACAAGCTTGTATTTATCAGATTCAATATTTACATGTAAAAACATCGGGAATAACCTTGTTTATTTAAATGCAATAGATAAAAATGGCAATCGTATTTCTCAACAATTTCAGGTAATCATTATTGATACTATTTCTCCAATATTAACAACCCTAAGTCCTGTAATTTATATTGATACTGCTGGCTCTGCTCATTTGTTTGAAAAAGACTTCGTTGTTTCGAAAACAGATAACTGTTCGATTGCAAGTGTATATTATTCTAAAAATCTTTTTAGTGATATCGATGTTGGTCAAAATTGGATTTCAGCCTATATAAAAGATGCCTCTGGAAATGTAAGTGCAACGCAATTTGTAAAAGTAATAGTAAAATTAGGTGATGCGGACAACGATAGTATTCCCGATTATATAGAAAGGGCCCTAGATTTTGATCAAGATGGTGTTGCAAATTATTTGGATCAAGATTCAGACAATGATGGGATTTTAGATCTTGATGAAAATGACGGACTTAAATTATTGTTAGATTTAGATCAAGATGGATATGCCAATATTTATGATTACGACACAGATAAAGATGGTATTTTAGATATTTTTGAAGTCAATGGATACGATCCGGATAGAAATGGGAGAGTGGGTATTGGTAAGGTTCTTGTAAGTAACAATGGAATTCCTGTACTATCTAATAATTCAACAGGATATCCTTCGATTTTTACGGATAATGATTTGGTTCCTGATTATAAAGACATTGATTCAGATAATGATTTAATTTTGGATAAAAGTGAATGCGGATCTTCTAGTTTGCCCTTGGATTCTGATAATGATGGGCAATTCAATTTCAGAGATTTAGATTCTGATAATGATTTGATCTCTGATTCAATTGAAACAATTTTCGATTTCGATTTTGACGGAAAATCTAACTACATAGATTTAGATTCGGATGGTGATGGCATTTTAGATGTATTAGAAACCAATTTTGACCACGACAATGATGGTTTGGGATCTTGGTTAGATTTGGATGCTGATGGTGATGCGATTCCGGATAAACAAGAAACTTCGGGAGATTTAGATAACGATGGTAAAGGTAATTGGATTGATAATGATTGCGATAATGACTTAATACCAGATAATATTGAACTTAATTTTGATGCGGATGCGGATGGTGTTTTAGACTTTTTAGACTTTGATTCTGATGGTGATGGTATTTCGGATTTTATTGAAGGACAACCATTTGTTGTTAATAATCCTGCTGACTCAGATGCCGATGGTCAATTTGATTTTAGAGATTTGGATTCTGATAATGATGGTATTTCTGATGATTTAGAGGGATTTGCAAATCCAACTATCCCTGATACTGACAAAGATGGTATTCCTGATTTTAGAGATTTGGATTCTGATAATGATGGTGTTCTTGATATCAATGAAGGAATCAAAGACACCGATGGTGACGGTTTTTTAGATGCGGTAGATTCAGATTCAGATGAGGATGGTATACCTGATTTAATTGAAACAAATTCAGATAGTGATGCCGATGGAATTCAAAATTATCTAGATTTAGATTCAGATAATGACGGAATAAATGATGTTAGAGAATGCAGATATGACGATGTAGATGGTTCAGGTATGGTAGCAAATTTAGATTCGTGTATTACACTTGATATTGATGGTGATGGATTATTTAATTTTGTTGATACCGATTCGGATGGAGATGGAATTTCTGACCTTGTTGAGTCTGGTTCAGGACTTGCAGACGCAAATTTTGATGGTAGGGTTGATGGTACTGATTTAGACAAAGATGGTATTCAAGATTTAGCCGATGGATTATCGGGTAAATTTGGTGATACCTATGATACTGAATTACTTAATACAGATTCAGATACGTTGAGAGATTTTGAAGATATAGATAGTGATAATGATAAAATTGATGATCAAATTGAAACGATTGCTGACAAGGACTTAGACTTAATTCCAAATTATTTAGATTTAGACAGTGATAACGACAATATAAATGATTCAATTGAAACAAGCTTTGATTTTGATAATGATGGTGTTGGGAATTGGTTAGATGAAGACTCAGATAATGATTATATTTTAGATTCTGTTGAAACTATAAACGATTTCGATGCTGATGGATTGCCAAATTATCTAGATTTAGATAGTGATAATGATGAAGTTTCTGATGCAATTGAAGGAAACGGCGACAACGATTTAAATAACCTTAAAGATTTTATAGATCCACAAACTTTCGTACCTGAAGTTTTCACACCAAACAATGATGGGGTAAATGATGTATTTAACATTAAAGGATTAATTAATTATCCCAATGCTGAACTTACAGTCTTTAATCAATGGGGGCAAGTTGTATTTAAATCCGGTCCTTCCTATAAGAACAATTGGACTGGAATTAATACAGAGGGGCAAAACTTTAACAGAGGAGTTGTATTGCCCGAGGGAATTTATTTTTATGTTCTTGATCACAATAGAAACGATTCGCCTACATATACAAAACCTCAGACGAAAGGCAATATTTATATTAAACCTTAATGAAAAAATTTAAAACAAATTATAAAATGAGAAAGAATGGTATAATGTTGATTTTTTGTGCTCTGTTGAATCAAGCATATTCTCAACAAGCTTCTTTATCAACCCAATACGATATGGTGTCGAGTATTCAAAATCCTGCAT
>CANFVI010000034.1 GCA_947450405.1 Flavobacteriales bacterium | reverse complement strand
TATTGCAACTCCAATTGTTGTTGATTTAACATCAAAAAAGAAATCTAAAAATTAAACATACTTCGCATTAATATCGAAAGCGGGGTGATATGCCCCGCTTTTTTTTTGAATAAAAATGAAAGAAATAAATAACTCAACTTTACTTGAAATTGCTGAAGAATTCGGCACGCCTCTTTATGTGTATCACGGCGAAAAAATCATTGATCAATATCAAAGATTAAAAAATGCGTTTCCTGGTGTTAATGTGCATTTGCATTATGCACTTAAAGCTTTAAACAATATCAATATCCTTAAATTGTTGAAAAAACAAGGCGCAGGACTAGATGCGGTTTCTATTCAAGAAGTTCAACTTGGTTTAAGGGCGGGATTTTTACCCCACGAAATTATGTATACCCCAAACTGTGTCGATTTTACAGAAATCAAAGAAGCGGTGGAATTGGGTGTGACCATTAACATTGACAATATTTCTACTTTGGAAATGTTTGGAAACGAATATGGTGCTACCGTTCCGTGTTGCATCAGATTAAACCCCCATATCATGGCTGGTGGACATAGTAATATTTCTGTGGGTCACATTGATTCTAAGTTTGGGATTTCAATTTATCAATTGCGACATGTGCACAGGGTAGTAGAGTCTTTAAAAATCAATGTAAATGGATTACACATGCATACAGGAAGCGATATCCTTGATGCCGATGTGTTTTTACGTGGTGCTGAATTGTTGTTCGATGCAGCCGAATCTTTCCCCGACCTAGAATTTATGGATTTTGGATCAGGATTTAAGGTAGCATATAAAGATGGTGATATCGTAACGGACATTGAAGAAATGGGTGGTAAAATAGCTGAAGCGTTTAAAGCATTTTGTATTAAGTATGGTCGTGAAATTGCCCTTTGGTTTGAACCAGGTAAATTTATTGTGAGTGAATCGGGTTCGTTAATTGTTAAAGCCAATGTAATTAAACAAACCACATCAACAGTTTTTGTGGGTGTAAACAGTGGTCAAAACCATTTAATTCGTCCTATGTTCTACGATGCCTATCACCATATTGAAAATATTTCAAATGAAAATGCTGCACCAAGATTGTATAGTGTTGTTGGATATATTTGCGAAACAGATACCTTAGGATATGATCGTAAAATTGCCGAAGTGCGAGAAGGAGACGTTTTAAGGATTAAAAATGCCGGAGCCTACGGATTTAGCATGAGTAATAATTACAATGCAAGATTGCGCCCCGCAGAGGTGTTGTTTTACGAAAATAAAGCCCAATTGATTCGAAAAAGAGAATGTTTGGATGATTTGATTCGAAATGAAATTGAAGTGTTATAAAAAAAGGCCGCTCTAAAGCGGCCTTTTTTATGAAATTCTTATTTGCTTATTGACAAGAGTTAAACCAATATTCTGGTGACTCTGCAACGATATCGTAAGTTTTGCGAATGTAACCGCGCATGATTTTGAATTTTACCGCGGTAATTTTTAAATTAGATGGGTTTTTACTCGCAAACAATCTGTTTGGAATAAAGCTAAATTTAAATTTGCCATTATTCAAATCCGTCATTTTCATTTGAGGAACAACACCTGCAACGCCTTTGTCTGCTGCAGTTAATTTGTCAATGTCAATAAAATAGATATACTCAGTGTTGCTAGCTCCGTAGCGGGCTTTCACTACACAATAGAAATCCATTTTGTCTTTTAAAGTATCATTGGTTTCTAAGTTTCTGTCGTAATAGATAGTTAATACATCAGAAGGACTTGTGCTTAAAGTGTCCTTCAAAAACAATCCAGGAAACGAATATAATTTGCGAGGACCTGTAACTGGAGCATCAATTTTTAGGATTAAATCTTCAGTTTTGTCTTCACCTGCAGCTGCACTGCCTGTTCCGTCTTTCTTTTTCAACAAAAGACTAATTCCTTTTGAATATAAATCTGATTTTGTGCATTCGTAAAACTTGGTAGGAACCATGCGGTAAAACCACAAGTCATTGCCCGCAGATGTGAATTTCAAGGCTTCGTTACTCTCAAGCCATGTTCCATTGTTTAAAGGATGCCCTTTTGGATGTTCTTTCGGATTCCATGTCCACATGTATAAAGGATCAGTTGATCCTACCAATTGTTGGCGGTCACATTTTTTAATGTCCACCCAGATGGTAACACTGTCATCTAAATTTACCGGATCTGGTGCTAGCCATACTTTTTGACCATAAACTGCACTGAATGCCAAAGATATTATGCTAAATAAAATACTTTTTTTCATAAGAATTAATTTTTACGGGTAAACCAAAGGTGATACGAAACGGTTCTTTTGTTACCGCACATTTTATTTACGTTCAAGATTAAATATTGATCTTGAGGTCTAACAGGGTGAATCAATTTGAAGCTTTTTTCAGTAGATAATCCTTTGTCAAAAACTACATACGAAGGATATTCATTGTTGTCGAAACACCAAGTTCCTGAGCTGAAGTTGATCATGTCGCTACCTGTTCCTGACGTAACTGAAAACGTTGATTTCCCTTTATCGAAATTAATTTCCATTGGTGTACCAACAGATGCATCTAAAACTACATCAGAAACATCCAATAAAGTATCGCTTTCTACGAATGCAAGTTGAACGTTCACATCAATTTGGTCTACTTTACTGAGTTCCCAATTGCCTGCAATTCCGTCAATTTGGCTTGCTTTTGGACCTAAAACTTTTGGTTCAGGTTTACAGCCTTGAAATCCAATTACCAATATGGCTAAAGCCAATGTATATATTAATTTATTTTTCATTAGTTACAACCTCCTGTTGGGTTAATATCAAAAATACTTGTTTTTTCTGTGATAGGGAACTGTAAAATAATTCCAGAGCAATTCCATGGATGTCCGTGAACATATAAATTTTGTTTTTCAATTGCGCCTAATCTTTTCACTTCATGAATGCGATCACCTTGGAAAAGTAATTCAATTCTACGTTCTGACCTAATTACATCCAACAAGGCTGAATTAGAAATGCCTGAAGATACGATTTTAGAATTATCGGTGTAGGCGCGTTTGATAATTGCGTTAATGTCGGTAATGGATTGAGCTACATTTGAATTTGTCATTACATAAGATTCCGCTCTAATTAATAACATTTGAGTTAAATGAAGCACTGGAACATTAAAGAATTGTGCATTAAATTGATTGGTTTTTACAAATTCGTTTTGCGCTCCTGCATTGATTACTGAAAGCATTCCCAATCTTTTGTCGGTTACATTGTTTTTGAGGGACGCCCACAACGCTTTGTCCATTTGGCACGTTGGAACGCCAGGTGAATAATTATCTGAAAATCCACCGCTTCTTTTGTCTTTAATTCCATTACTTACAACAGCAAAAATGTGCTCCGAATATCCTTTAGGATCAAATAAATTTACTGTATCGCTGAAAGTGAAGTTCTTAGATTCAATTACATCATTTGCATATTGACCAGCCTTGGCATAATCTCCCATTTGGAAGTAAACATGTGCCAAAAGTGCTTTTGCAGCCCATTTTGTAGGGTATGCAGCACCAAGTGTATCAGCAGTTCTGGTATCTGGCAATTTGTTTTCAGAAAAGCTTAAATCAGAAATGATTGCAGCATAAGCAGCCCCAACTGATTCACGCGGCATTGGTTGTGTTGTAACTTGACGTTGAATTGCAATTCCAGGGTGTGAATTGTCTGCCGTAAATCCATAAGGTTGCGCAAACATTCTTACCGCGGTAAAGTGACCCAAGGCCCTAATAAAGGCTACTTCTCCCAATATTCTGTCTTTTTCAGTTCCTGACAATCCAGAGACTGCATCTATTTTTGATTCTACAAAATTTGCTCTGAATATAGAACGGTAAATCATTGAATAATATCCACCAGTAGTTGAATTGAAAAACAAAACGTTATGATTATATACTTCCTTCAAATCATTGTTGTTTGGCAAACTCAAATTATCACTGAGCATTTCTGCCATCATTTCTGAAAATCCACCATTTAAATTGGCAACTTCATTGTAACTGCCATTTAACAAACGCTGTAAATCATCTGCAGTTTTTACTGCGTCAGAAATTGGCACCTCGTTTGGTGGCGGTGTTTCTATCATTTTGTCGCAACTGCTCAAACCAAAACCGATTAAAGCTATTGTGAACATGAATATACGTGAATTCATAAAAGTCTTTTTCATAATCATTAGAATGTTAAATTAATGGCAACACTATAACTTTTTTCTTGTGGAGTAGTTAAGTAGGTAATACTTCCGCTCATGTTTCTATCAGTTGCATTTTCGAAGTCACGAGCGATTTCTGGGTCAATACCGGTATAATTTGTCCAAGTCAATAAATTGGTAGCTACAAATGTAATTTTGATATTATCGAACTTAGATTTAGCCAACATTGATTTAGGTAAATTATAGGCCAAACTCAAACTTCTTAAACGGGCAAAAGATCCATCTTGTAACCAAAGGTCAGTATTGATCCATGGGGTGGTAGAACCATGATTAAATGTACTCAATGTCATTTTAGGAATGTTTGTTTCATCCCCAGGTTTTTGCCATCTGCTTAATACCCTTGCATCCATGTTCCAGTCCGTAACCAAACTCATTTGACGTTTTACTGAACTTTCATATATATTTCCACCAATGTTGAAATATACGTTGGCATTTAATTCGAAGTTTTTATAGGTAATTGTATTTGCAATGTTTCCAAAAGCTTTTGGTAAAATATTACCAACTGCTTGTCTGTTTGACGGATCCCATTTGGTAGTTACTTTGCCATTTAAGTCATAATACAATGGTGCACCTGTTTGTTTGTCAACTCCCGCATATCTTACCAAGAAATTTGTTCCAACAGGCTCTCCAACAACTACACGTGTGTCGTTGGTTCCACCACTAATAGCATCTGGAGAATAAACCCCAATGCTGGTAATTTTGTTCCAGTTTCTTGCTATGTTAAAGTTGGTGGTCCACTGGAATTTCTTAGAACGAATATTTACGGTTTTCAGTGTAAACTCTAAACCTTCATTTGAAATTTTACCTACGTTATCGTAAAAGCTTCCAAATCCAATTGAAACAGGTATGGAAACATTCATAATTACATCTGAAGTTTGTTTGTTATAATAAGTCAACTCAGTGCTAATACGACCCTTAAATAATTGCATTTCAATGCCCGCATCAAAATTCACTGTGCTTTCCCAACGTAAATTAGGGTTCTCTAAACGTGCAACCGCCAATTGAGGTTGGCCATTGTAGTAAGGTAAGTTTCCACTTGGTGTAACTGTTCCCCAACGCGCGTAGTTGTCGAAATTCGCATTACCAGATTTACCAATGCCTGCCCTAACTTTCAAGAAATTAATGGCTTTGATTTTCTTTATAAAACTCTCTTCACTTACAATATATCCAAAAGCCGCCGCAGGGAAAAATCCATAGCGGTTGTTTGTTCCAAATCGACTACTTCCGTCCCAACGAGATGTTAATTGAACATTGAATTTGTTTTTATAGCTGTAGTTAAAACGACCAAAGAAAGATAAAAATGCCCAATTATAAGGCGTATTGTATCTCTGAACCCAAGTAGATGTTGTTCCTGTTGGAGGATTCAAAGGATCATATGCAACCCCCGATTGATCAATCGGTTGAGAAGCATCCATGTTCTCCACATATTTGCTTTTTGACAATGAATTTTGATATTCATTACCAATCATTGTTGCAATTTTATGGTCTTTGGTGATTTCTTTATTCCATTGCATGGTTACAAAATAGTTGTAGTTTCTTGTCCATGTTGGAAACCATTTTGCATCACCTTTTAAAGTGTAGTTAGGATTGTAATACTTAATCAATTTTGAAGGCTCATAAATTAATTCGTTGTAATCCATGTAATCCAAACTTCCACTTGCATTTATTGATAAGTCTTTTGTTATTTCATAACTAATAGAAGCATTGTTAATTGTGCGGGTTTCAACCGTTCTGTAACTTTTCAAATCCCTCACAGTTTGCAATCCTACTGGTGTTAAGTATGATTTTGATGCACTGTCGAATATTGGTTCTAAAGGATAAATATTCAACATAGTACTCATAGCCGAACCCAATCCACCAGCCCAAGCCGCATCAACACGGTTGTTTGTACCTCTACTTAACGAATGAGAAACACTCAAAGTCATTCCTTTAATAGGATTAGCATCAAAGTTTACACGGTTGCTTAATCTTTCATAACTGTTGCCTTTGATAAAACTTCCATTATTGTCGTATGAAAAAATATCTTTAATTGAAAACTTGCTGTTTTTGTAGTTGATACCCACGTTGTAGTTTTGTTTTACGCCGGTAGTGATCATTTGATCTACCCAGTTTGTATTCGTATTTTGAACATCTGCCCATTTTACACGCAAACCAATTAACGACAAATCAGGAACCCCAGTTCTGCCGTCGTTTTCCCATGCTTCTTGGTAAAGTTGTAACCAATCTTTTCCACTAATCATTTCGGGTTTTTTAGTAGGCATACTAAAACCAATTCTTGAACTTACTTCAAACTTTAAACCAGATTTGCGCGCTCTTTTGGTAGTGATTAAAATTACACCGTTTGCTCCACGTGATCCATAAATACTGGTGGCTGCTGCATCTTTTAAAATTTCAATGCTTTCAATGTCTTCAGGATTGATTGAAGCCAATGGGTTGTTGTTAAATCCTCCACCATAGTTTGACCCGTTAGAACGGTTCATGAAAAAGTCTTGGGTTACAGGTATACCATCAACAACGTACAAAGGATCACCGGCTGCAGAAATAGAAGATGCACCTCTAATTCTGATTAACGATGATGACCCTGCCATACCGCTTCCAACTGTTACTTGAACACCGGCAGCTTTTCCTTGTAAAGATGCTTCAAAACTTTGTGTAGGTAATTCGGTGATTTCTTTACCTGTTACGGTTGAAATTGAACCTACAACATTTCTGCGCGACTGACGGCCATATCCAATAATGATTACGTCGCCAACGCTCTCTGATTCTGGAGTAGCAACGGTATCAATTTCAGATTTGCCGGTTACTCCAGTTTTTTGTGCGAAAGTTGTTTGTGTTGTTCCGATACTTAAAACAAACAATCCAAACAATTTCCAAAATTGTAATTTCTTCTGCATAAATTTAAATTTGGGACGGCAATATACGATTTTTTTAGTAAGTGTCAATGTAACAATTACTCTTTTTGCCAAGAAAATATTCCACAAATTTTACTTAATGTAAATATTACATTAACAAATAATCATTTATTTACAAGGCTTTTAAACGAATTACCGTGCGAAATCCGATAAATGCATTTTTTTGATCACCACGGTAAATTTCAACACTGCTTGGATCTATATAGAATAAATCTTGCATCCATGAACCTCCCTTAACAACAAAATGTGTTTTGAGGGACGCATCATCGCGCAAATATGTACATAATACTTCCGGTTTGTGTGTTTCGTCCAAATTCGGAACAATTTTTCCCTGTCTAGTGTAAATGAAATCTTTGTTGTTGTACAAATGTCCCCAAGCCCTTGTGCTTGTCCATTCACTTACATTTCCAAGTAAATGATGCACTTGTAAATAACCCTTTGGAATGTCTTGAATTACATTGGCAGGAATAATATACCGGTTCGATTCGATAATCGCCATTCTATCCGTAAAAACTTGTTTAAAATTCACAGCATAAGGAGGCATATTTTCAAAAACATATTGATAAACTGCTGGCTCAAACCTATTTATTTTCTTTTGATTGAATTTAATTGTAGGCTTTAGTATGCATTCATCAACAGCCGCATAAAATTCAGCTGAAGTAGGTAAATCTACAACAATTTTATATCCCTTTGGAATGACCGATTTTAAGGATTCATTCAATTTGCTTTCCAACCAATCGCAATAGGCGGTTGCTTGAAATTGTGAAACTCCAACCACCGGATAATTGTCATATGCCTTGTGTTGGAAATAATATTGTTTATAGGCTTCGTTCCAAACGAATCTATCTGTCCACACATTGAAATCGGGCGTTAACCATTTTTGAGAGATTTTAGATTTGATTCTCAACGTGTGCAAAGAATCATTTAAAAACTCACGGAATTCTTTATTTGAAACTTCAAATCTTTGAATATAAAAAGGGCTAACTAAAAATGAGGATCCGTTAGCCCTGATTGTATCGTAACCCAATTGTTCTTGAATTTTAATATAAAAATCAAACGTGTCATGACCAATTGGTTGGTATTTTTTTATTATTGCTTCGGAAATTTTTTCATCCACTTTGGTTTTTAGAGGATGGTCAAAATGTGTGTAATGATAGCGTAAGTTGTATTTGGGATGGGGTAGGTCTTGTGCATGAGTAGAGGAAAATATCCCCAACAATACGAAACATAAAATATCCCTCAAAATCATAAAGATTGGATTATAAAGCTGCCAAGCAAGCCCTGATGGCTTCTAAGTTTGGCATTTCACCTGCATTTTCTAAAACTTCAGCGTAACAAACTGTTCCACTTGCGTTAATTACGAATGCAGCTCTTTTCGAAACACCCTTGGTGCCAAAAGCAAAACTATCATATATGCAATCGTAGGCTGTTGAAACGTCTTTGTTGAAGTCAGATAACATTTGGAAAGGGTAGTTCATTTCTTGTTTCCATTTGTCAAGGGTAAATACTGAATCAACAGAAATTGCCAATATTTCTGCGTTTAAACTTTGGTATGCTGAATAATTATCTCTTACATCACAAAGTTCTGCTGTGCAAACACTTGTAAATGCAAACGGGAAAAACAATAAAACTACATTTTTGCCCTGTAATGATGACAATGTAATGGTTTCTTTTTCAGAATTTACCAAAGTAAAATCTGGTGCTTGTTGTTGAATTTGAATAGACATGTTAGTATAACAAATATAGTGAAAAAAGGTTGAATTACATCAAAGCTGGATTGCTGTAATAACGTTTATTCAGCTTTAATTCTTGCAATAAACGGCTTTTCGGGCGTAAGGTGAAAACCCATTGCTTGGCGTAACCAACTGGTATCCATTGGAATTCAATTTGCCAGCAATGTAGGTTTCTAATTACAGAAAATTGTGATCCCGACATTCTACCCAATTTGAAATCATAACCACTTTGATAGGCTATTTTCCATTCCTCGGTTAAATTTAAATCTCCTGAAATGGTAATGCTGTTCGTGTTAACTTTTCGCAATGGATTCAATTCTTCGGCGTTGTAGCGCCACATGTATGCAAAATTCACAGACCATGGAATGTTGAAATCGTAATAGTCGTAAGTTTTACGCTTGATTTCGTCCATCTCTCTCTCTTCGCCGTCTTCCAATTTTGGCTTTGGAGTTGGTTTCTTCTTAAACATGTCGGCCGATAGCCTTGTATTAATGTTGAAATCTACAGATCTCAAACGCGCCAAATTACCACCGTTGATTATATTGTAATCTTTAATGACCCGACCTTTTTCATTGATTTGGTAAGGACTAAAGTTTGCACCACTGTTTATTCTAACTTGTTTGAATATTACCGTATTGAAAGATGCCCTAATATCGCTCCATTTGAAACTGTCGGCAAACATATTATAAGAAGTACTGAAACTTAATTGATCAATGATATTGAACTTTTCAGTTTTTTCTTTTCCCGCGCTGTCAATCTTTGTAACTTTTTTTCCCTGCAAGTTATTTCCTAATCCAAAATTCAAGTAACCACCTTTGTTTTGTGATAATACTCCCATAGGGTTGTTTTCAAAAGCACTGTAATTGATGAGTTTCTGATTGCTGTCTAGGTATTGGCGTGTCCATCCTTTTGCAACGGGGTCAATTTCGGGCACATATGAAAACCCAACACTTGGCGACATTGTATGTCTGATAGCCCTGAGTTTTCCCAATTTGATGTTTGAAAATGTACCGTAAATATTGGCTTGGGCATTTGCCGAAAAACTATAGTTATACTGTCTTGTAAATCCTTGAGAATCTCGTGTAATTACTTTTTTTGTTAAAGGATCATATTGCTTTACAATAGATTTAATACCCCAGTTTTCTGAATAGTTCACACTCGGTGAAAAGTTAATAGCACCTTTGAATAGTTTAATGTTGGTACTAATTGGAATAGAATGTCTTGCTCCAGTAACCATTGAGTTGAATGCTTGGGCATAATTTTCACTAAATACAATGGTATCTTTCGTGTTGATTTTATTCAACATACTTCCATTATAACTCAATCGTATTTGCTCATACCATTTTGTGTTAGACCCGTTTTTCTTGGCAAAAGGAGTTAAACTAGAAACAGATAAATTTAAAGATGGAAGTTCTAAGCTGAAATCATGGGTGCTTGTATTTTGGGTATGTCGGGCCGACATACTTAAATTCATTTTATTGTTAAAGAAATTGGTTCCATAATTAACACTAGAAGTGAACTGATTATTCGCCAGTGAATTAATATCTCTTGAATTTCGTTTATTATAACCGCCTGTTACAATATTGATATTTCCGTTAAACGTAATTCCTGGATATAATTTGGGGTCTAAATTAAATTGCGATCGAATGCTGAAATCCGTATTGCGGTCAAATTGAGGACTAGTTACTTCTGCACCATTTCCAAACTTGCTATATTGCAGAGCCAATGTCCCTCGAAATTTATACCTTTTGAAATATTGTGTTTGCAGACCCATTCTGAAATCACCATTAAAATAGGCATCAGTGCTGATTTGTATATCTGAATACTTGCCTAATCCCATGTAGTATCCAAAATTTTGCAAAAAATAGCTGCTATTTGCTCCGTTAAATCCCAAACTAGGAAACAAAATGCCGTTGCGTTGTCCTTTCTTAAGGGGTGCCATTCCAAAAGGGAGAAATAAAGGAGTAGGGATACCTTGGAAAACCAAATTTGCTGGCCCAAACAAAGCTTTGTTATTTGGAATGACTTTTAATTTAGAAGCATTCAGATAGAAATGGGGATGAGGGTCATCGCAAGTTGTGATTTTGCCATGTACCCCTGTGAAGGAGCCATCTTTTTGTTTGAGTACAGTGCCCAATTGAATATGGGCTTCATCTTGTGCCAATGCCAAGCCAAAAACTTTGCCTTTTTTACTTTGACTGTTATAACGCATTGAATCGGCCGTGTATTTATCACCACCGTCTTTTAGAATTGGTTTATATGCGTATTTTTTATTTGTATCCAATCCACCCTTTGCAAATAATTCTCGATTGGTTAAATCTACCTCTATATAATAGGCATGTAAATCTGTTTCTTCCATCAAAATTTCGGCACCATTATATAAATTTACTTTTTTTGATGTAAAATTCAAGCTCATGGAGTCATGCGCCTTGAATGTAACAATTGACTCTAATGATTTCTTTTTTGGTTTTGGTATGCCAGAACTGTCTTTTTTTGTAGACAAGCTGTCCGTTTTAGGCGCTGATTGTGCCTTTAGATTAATTTGAAACGTCAGAATAAACCCTATCCACAATGCGGAGACTATATGTTTTAGGGATATTTCTTTCATTTATATATTAAAGGTGCGAAATTCGGCAAAATTTTTGCCATTACAACTATATGAGATTAACGAATTTTTTTAAAGTCTATTTTTTTTCGATTGAAAAATCATTTTCGCAATTGAAAAGGAATGTTTCGATGTTGGTTTCATCGTTCATAATATTAATGTTAATGCCGTCAATGGATCAACAAGAAATTGTAAAGCGAAAACTAGATAAGGTAAAGGTAATTGTAATTGATCCAGGCCATGGGGGAGTAGATCCAGGTTGTAATGGTGCGGGTGAAATTTGGGAGAAAGAAGTAACGTTGGCAATTGGATTAAAAGTAGGGAAATTGGTAGAAGATAGTTTAAAAGATATAAAAGTACTTTATACCCGAAAAACGGATAAAACTTTGAAACTTTGGGAACGTCCAAATTTTGCAAATAAATATCAGGCCGATTTGTTTATTTCTATTCACTGCAATGCCAATGACAATACAAAGGCCAATGGTAGTGAAACCTATTTTATGGGACTTCATAAAACAGTTGGAAATTTAGAAGTTTCAAAAAGAGAAAACTCGGTAATTAAATACGAATCTGATTATAAAGATAATGCCAGATATGGCGGATTTGACCCAGAGTCGCCAGAGGGATATATCATTTTTTCGATGCTTCAAAATGCTTTCTTAAAGCAGAGTTTTAAATTTTCTACCATGGTAGAGGAAGAAACAAACAAAAAGAGTAAAATTCACACAAAAGGTGTAAATCAAGCAGGATTTTTGGTTTTATGGAAAACAGCTATGCCATCGGTGTTAATTGAAACTGGATTTTTAACAAATGGTGCTGACAGAAGTTATTTAAAATCGGAAG
>CANFVI010000033.1 GCA_947450405.1 Flavobacteriales bacterium | reverse complement strand
GGATGTTCGCAAAGGTTTTATGGATACCCTGTTGGGATTCACTGCCGGAGTGATGCTTGCTGCTAGTTTTTGGAGTTTGTTAAATCCTGCAATTGAAATGGCTCAGTTGACATGGAGTCATCATTGGGCGTGGGTACCAGTGGCTATAGGATTTTTGGGTGGAGCGGTATTTTTATTTTCGCTTGATCAATTGTTGCCGCATTTACATTTAAATGAACCCATTGAAAAATCGGAAGGCGTTAAAACCAATTGGAATAAAACAGTTTTGTTGGTTTTGGCAATTACCTTGCATAATATTCCTGAAGGATTGGCTGTTGGGGTGGCCTTTGGTGCTGTTGCGGAAGGAATTCCTGGCGCTGATTTGGCGGGTGCCATTGCACTTACCATTGGAATTGGGATTCAAGATTTTCCGGAGGGACTTGCGGTTGCATTGCCTTTAAGAAGATTTGGAATGTCTAGAACCAAGTCGTTTTTATGGGGTCAACTGAGTGGAATTGTTGAACCAATTGCGGCAGTTGCCGGAGTTGCCTTGGTCATGTTGGCTCAAAGTATTTTGCCTTATGCCTTGGCTTTTGCTGCCGGTGCAATGATATATGTTGTGGTTGAAGAAGTGATTCCAGAATCACAAAGCAATGGTCATAATGATAAAGCGACGTTAGGACTTATGTTCGGCTTTGTAATAATGATGGCGTTGGATGTAGGACTTGGATAAACAATTATTCATTTGCCACATGGAAAACAATAAATTCTGCGTTTTCCGTAGTAATATTATTTTTATCTAAATATTTCGAAATCGCTTCTTCTAATGCTTTTTCACCTTTTTCTTTGAATAGGAAGAAGCAATACCATTTAAAATAAAAGAAATCAAAGGCTTTCGTGAGTTTATACTCTGTGATTTGCAAGGCTTTTGAGAATTTCTTCGGGTATTTATACATTTCTACACGAATAGCCGGCAACATATCAAACGACTCTGGAAATACTTGAGGATATTTCTTTTCCATCATTCGCATTGCAAACAACATAACATCTATTGAGTCTATGGCTTCAGTGTATTTGATTAGGTTGCCTAATCCAAAGCTCGGTAATTTGTCAATTCGTGTATACAAAGCATACGCGCAAAGCTTTTTAATAGAATCGTTTGTTGGATTTCTATTATACACATTTGCAATTTCCTCGCAATAGCGAACCATCGGATCAGTTGGCTGTTTTCTTTTGGCATTGATCTTTTGCCCAAATAAATTACTGCTGCCTATTAATACCGAAATAATGATTAAAATGTATTTCATATTTTATTGTTGTTTACACTTCGCAGTTTACGCTTCGCAGTTTACGCTTCGCTGTTTACGCTTCGCTGTTTACGCTTCGCTGTTTACGCTTCGCTGTTTACGCTTCGCTGTTTACGCTTCGCTGTTTACGCTTCGCTGTTTACACTTCGTAGTTTACGCTTCGCTGTTTACGCTTCGCTGTTTACGCTTCGCTGTTTACGCTTCGCTGTTTACGCTTCGTAGTTTACGCTTCGCTGTTTACGCTTCGCTGTTTACGGCTTCGCCTGTTTAATTTATTTCCTTACCTAAATAACCCTATAACCCTAATAGACAATCCGTCTAATCCGTCTAACCTGTCTAATCCGTCTAATCTTATTGCGTTTAGATGAACTTCGTTCGTTTAGATTCCTTCGGAGTTTAGAAGCATTGCCATGCGTTTAATTTTAACCCTTAAAACCCTAATAAACCCAATCTGTCTAATCTGTCTAACCCGTCTAATCTGTCTAACCCCTAGTAATAATACTCCTCATTCTTCTTAATATTCCCCATGTTGAAGTAATAGGCAATACCAATTTGTAAGTTTCCACCTCTGAAATTCAAAGGAAATGCTTTGCTGTAAAATTCGCCAGTTTGAACTTGCAACTCGTGTGAAGTACTCAACGATTGTTGGTAGGTGATGTTGAATTCGTATCTGTCGCCACGCTCATTACTTCCCCCCATAACAAATCCCAAATAAATCATTGGATACCATTTGTTTGATTGTGTTTGTATAATTCTGAAAGTTGGTTTAGAAGTAGCATTGTAAAAGGTATCTCTTACAGTAGATGGACTCTGATTGTAATTGATAACACCCCCAATTTTTTCCATGATGTACAAAGAACCACCGAATCTTTGTTTGAATGATAATCCCAAATTCGCATTTAAAGCAGTGATGCTGCTATTTACATAATTATCCAAAGAAAGTGTGTCGTTGTTAATTTTATAACCTTTGTTAATAATACCCACACCAAAATGGATGGATGAAACCCTATTCATTTCGTAAAATCCCCCAAGGTTAAATGCTGCACCCCAACGATTTCTGGTTGTGAAATTATTGGCTAAAGTATCAGCAGTGGCAGTTTTGGCAACACATGTTGCAGCATTCAATCCCAAAAACCACTTACTTTGAGCGTTTGAATTTGAAAATAAGCAAAGACTTGCTACAAATAAAAGAATGAATTTATTTCGCATTATATACAAAATTACGACGAAATAGTACATTTTGTTACACTCAAAAAAAATGGCATCAGAAATTAGCCGTATTTTTGCACCATAATGAGTTTTCAAAAAGAAGCTTTGTTGGCCCTTCGACAATCAATTGTGAATTATAAAACAGATGATGCTTGGCAGGCAATGTTATACAAAGCACAAATTAACAATCAGTGGTTTGAATTAAAACAAACTGAAAAAAGCATTCAAAGTTGGTTAGATGCTTTAACTGATGAGAATATCGACAAATGGTTGTCTAAGTATTCGTTGCCAATACAAATCCATGGCAAAAGAGTGGGCATTATCATGGCTGGGAATATTCCTTTGGTGGGAATGCATGACCTTATTGTTGGTGTTCTTACAGGTTATAAAGTGGTTGCGAAATGTTCTTCAGATGATGAGTTTTTGCCAAAGTTTTGGATTTCTGAAGCAGCCAAAATAAATCCAATCTGGAACAATCAAATTGAATTTTCTGATCAATTTAAAAATGTGGATGCCGCAATTGCAACCGGAAGTAACAATTCATCTAGGTATTTTGAATACTATTTTAGAAATATCCCTCATATTTTACGAAAAAACAGAAATAGCATTGCCGTATTAACCGGAAATGAAACCGAAGATGAATTAATTGCATTTGGAAATGATGTGTTTGATTATTTCGGACTTGGGTGTCGAAATGTAACCAAGGTTTATTTGCCTGAAGGATATGAGTTTAAAACGCTTTTTGACGTGTGGGAGAAATCACATGCCGATGTGGCTTTCCATAATAAATATGTAAATAATTACAATTACCACAAAGCATTGTTATTGATGAACCTCGATCCGCATATTGATGCTGGATATGTATTAATGAAAGATAGAAAAGAATTGTATTCTCCAGTTGGAATGATTAACTATGAATATTATTCAAACATCAACGAATTGAAAGCTGTTTTTGCAGAAATTTCTGAAAATATTCAGTGCATTGTAAGTGAAAATACCGAAATAACCCATTTGCGTTTGGGACAAACCCAATGCCCAACACTCTGGGATTATGCCGACGGCATTGATACCATGCAATGGGCAATTGATGCTATTTCAGCTTAAGCGAAATTGCGTTCAATTAATCCCGCAACGGCAAACGACATTTGATTGTTGTCTTCTAATGATGGATTAATTTCTGTAATTTCAAATGCTTTCACCTTTTCTTGGTTGTATAAATACGCCATCAATTCATCGGCTTCTGCAATAGTTAAACCACCTTTTACAGGGGTTCCAGTGCCTTTTGAAATCGAAGGATCAAGACTGTCAACATCAAAACTTACATACCATTGTTGGGTAGTTTTAAGCATTTCTTCAGCTTGTAGAATTGCCCATTTGATGCCGTTTTTCTTCACATCTTCGGCAAAAATAACGTTTATCCCTAGGTCTTTTGCCAATGCTATTTCGGGTTTTTCGTAACTGCGAATTCCAATGAACACTATGTTTTTAGGATTGAGCTGTTGTGTTGTTTCTTTATTTTTGAGGGACTTAATGTCGTCCCATAAAGAAATTGTTTCCGCATCTAATTGGTTGCATTGATTTTCTAAATTGTCGGCATTTAAACTTGCATTTAAAGCCATTCCATGAATATTGCCACTAGGAGTGGTATAGGGTGAATGCAAATCTAAATGAGCATCAATCCAAATAACACCGGTATTTTCACAGCCAAAGTGTCTGCAAAAACCGGCCAAACTACCAACGGCATTGCTGTGGTCGCCACTTAAAATAATAGGAAGTCTATTTGCATTTAAACAGCTTTCTACCAATTGCGCATATCCTTTTTGATGTTTTATAAAGGGTAAGGCTCTCTTTAAATATTCTGGCAATGGTACTTTCTCTTTATCGTCAATTTCTTGAGGAACAGAAAATACACTCATTTCGCTCATAAAGCGAATTTGGGAATTAGTGCAAACATCAATTAAGGTTTGTGGCCCTTTCGATGTTCCTGGTTTTCCTGCTCCGTATTCCCAGTCAGATACAATTATACACTTATTTGAGTTTTTCATTACGGAGTTTTACTAGTTAGGCAATATAATAATTCGGTATAAATAATCCTATTTTGGATTGGTGAAGGGTCTACTTTCTTTCCCAAACAATAAATCCACCTAATCTTGCTTCATCAAAGGGTTTGAATTTTTGATAAAATGATTCATCAGGTTGAAATGTATTCTTTGTAATAACATACATTTTTTGATGATTATTGGGGTTGTGGGCATGTAGTCGTCTTTTTTCTTGTTTTGGGTAAATTTCTTCAATTGGAAGTGGATTCTCGGTAATCATTCCCTCAAAATCTTTGGATGTTAAGTTTGAGTGAAAATACAAATCATAAGTTTTGTAGCCCCAAGTTTCAACAAACAAACCTTTCTTTCGAAATGACTTTATCAAATTGGTAACTGGTCCTTGTGTGCTATTTGCTACTGCTGGAAGCAATGTAAAATAGGCCGTAAATGCTACAGCTCCAGACAAAACATACAAGTAAATTGGATTTGGTTTCTTTCCGAAAAAGGAAAGCACGATCCAAGGCATAAACCAAAATGTAAATAACGAAGCGGGTATCAACGTTGTCCAATTCCATTTTGGCATATTGAGTAAAATGTCTTTTGAAAAAACATCTAAATTGTTGAGTAAAATGGTTGGAACAGGCCTAATGGTTGCAGCCAACGGTATTCCCCATAAAGCCAACATCAACGCAATTCCTACAAAAAACAGTGGAATATTCAACCAATAAGGAAATTTACCTCTGTTGGTATAAATTAAATAAACTTGATAAGCGCCAAAATAGGTGAGGGGCCACCAGCAAAGACTGCTATAATGGATGATTTTAGTGGTAGCAATACTAAATAAGATCAAAACAATCCAAAAGAGTGAACGCATGAATAAATGCAAAACGTCTACATTTCTATCCATTACAACATTTCCAACCAAATGAGGGAAAGCCAATATGGCCGAAGGGAAACACAAAACCAACAATACTACAATGTGATAAAACCACGGTTGGTTGTGATAAGGTATTTGTCCCTTAAATAATACTATTTGATAATCAATGAAATGACTGAAAAATGCTTGTCCATTCGATTGTATCAATGGAATAATCCAACAAGCCAAAATGCTCAGAAATCCAATAAAAAAAAGAACTATTTTACCATCGAAAACCTCGTGCCATTTGCTTCGAGATGCAGTGGTTGCGAGCACCACCAACGCCAATATGAGAATCGCAACGGGACCTTTGGTTAACACTGCAAGACCCAAAAAAATTCCCGACATCAAATAATAAATATGTGCCCTTTCTTGATTAATTCCGGCTTGTGAAATTTGATACCATTTATAAATAGACAAGAAAATAAACAAATTAAAAACGGGATCAATAATTCCTGATTTCCAATAAATGAAAGGTGCCAACGACAATAAAATTGTCATTGCCCAAAAGGCACCCAGCATTTTTTTGCCGGCATTTGATCCGATGTGATATGCCAAGTTTACAGAAATAATTCCAGCAATCACATTTGGCAATTTGAAAACCCAAGCATGAATTCCACCAATATGAATGCCAATAGATTGCAGCCAAATAAATAAGGGAGGTTTTTCGTAAAACGGTTCAAATCCTACTTGCGTATATAAGTAGTTTTTGGTCAACACCATTTCTCTGGCACTTTCAGCAAAATTTAATTCATCCCAATCAAAAAGCGGAACCATATTTAATCCTGCCATTAATAGCAAGGCTGAAATTAAAGTAAAAATGAGATGTACTTGTGTTTTCTGCATTAAATAGGATTCTTAAAATTAAATTTCTGTTCAATTATTGGATAAGTAATTCCCGCAAGATAAAAGAAAATATTGGCAATTATGCAACCCGCAATGGTATCTTCAATACTGTGTTGCCCCAAATATATGCGGCTGTAACCAATTAAAAATGCTGTAAAAATTGATATAAATAAGGTAAGGTTATAAAATTTGTGTTTTGGTAACGACAATAAAATCATGCCGGTAGCGAAAAACGCCGCCGAAGTATGTCCACTTGGAAAAGCTTGGAAATGCTTTAATACCTCACCATCAATTTGTCTAATTGAAGTTCCAAATTTTTCTATGGGCCGGGGTAAATTTAACTGAAATTTAATGAATTGGACAATCAAAGCTTCAATTCCAAAAAACAAAGAGAACCACAAGCCTTTTCGCCAATTAAATCGTATCATTAATAAAATTCCTAAAATAATTACTGGCCATTCTGCCCAAATGGTATAGTTTTTGACATACCGATCTAGTTGAAATGAATAGAAATTGTGAATTTTTAGCGTAAAATTGTTGAAACCTATAAGTGCAGCGCAAAAACCAATGATAATTGCAATGCTCAGATTGATGACAACGTATTTTTTCAAATTCATCATGTTTTGCAAATATAATTATAAGTTATTTAAGGAAAATTTTGAATTATCAACTGAAATTATTTCATTGCAACAGAAAAAAGACTAAATTGAAACTTTTATAGTAAAAAACATAAATTATGGCAACAGAAGGAATTAAAAGATCAAAAATAGAATTGGAATATTCATTGAGGTCTTCTCCACATATTTTATTCCAGTATATCTCTAATCCTTCAGGCTTGCAAAGTTGGTTTGCTGATCATGTTGATATTTTTGGTGGTGTAAGATATCGATTTGCTTGGAATGATGGAACGGAATATCAAGCGAAAATCATCAAAAACGTACCCAATAAATATATCAAATTTGCCATAGAAGGCTCCGCCGAAGGTGAATATTTAGAATTTAGAATTGAACAAGACGCAATTACCGGCGATGTTGAATTACTCATCACTGAATTTGTAAACGAAGATGAAGTTGAAATGGCCGCATCCATTTGGGATGTAGCTGTTGAAAACCTCTGCGGAATTATTGGAGCTTAATCTAAGTTTTTAATGGCCAAATAAGCCATTAATCCAGCTCCGTACTCAATAGCATCCTCATCAATATCAAACGAAGGATGGTGAACCCCAAAAGTTGTTCCTTTGGCTTCATTTCTTGTTCCCAATCTGTAGAAACAACTATCCACCTGCTGTGAATAATAAGAAAAATCTTCTGCAGCCATCCAAATATCCAAATCAATTACATTTTCTTCACCTAAATAATCTTTGGCCAAATTCTGACAATTGGTTGTTAAATGTTCATTGTTTTTCAAAAAAGGATAACCCTTCTTTATTTCAAAATCAACTTCGCCACCAAAACCTTCAACAACGCTTTTTGCAATTTTTAACATTTTTTCGTGGGCTTCTGCACGCCATTTTTCATCTAAAGTTCTGAAAGTTCCCTCAATGTAAACTTCACTTGGAATTACATTGGTAGCGCCATTTGCAATGAATTTACCAAACGACAATACACTCGGAATAATAGGATTCGCACTTCTTGAAACTACCTGTTGCAAACTCACTATCATTTGAGATGCAATACTTACCGGATCAATGCACATGTGAGGCATGGCACCATGTCCACCTTTTCCTTTCACCGTAACATAAATTTCATCGGCACTGGCCATATATAAACCTGGTCTAAATCCGGTTTTGCCAGTTTTAATAAATGGCATGACATGTTGGCCAATCATGACATCTACTTTTGGATTGTTTAAAACTCCTTCTGCAATCATCATACTTGCTCCACCAGGTATTTTTTCTTCTCCTGGTTGAAATACAAGTTTAATGGTTCCTTCAAAGTCATTTTTTAATTCATTGAGAATCGTAGCAGCTCCGAGCAATGAAGTTGTATGTACATCATGGCCACAAGCATGCATAATGCCATCTTTTTTACTGCGGTAGGGTCTTCCATCATTTACCTCAAGAATAGGCAATGCGTCCATGTCGGCTCTTAGTGCAACCACTCTTTTTGAGGGATTTTTACCTTCAATCAGCGCAACAACACCTGTGTTTGCAACGCGTTGCGTTGTTAATCCCAATTTGTTTTGCAAATAACTTTCAATGAGTTTTTGAGTTTCGAATTCTTCAAAAGACAATTCCGGATTTTCATGAATGTGATGTCTTATTTCAATGAGTGCGGGCGCAATTTGGTTCGCTTTTTGCTGTATCTTGTCTTTTAAACTCATAAATTTTGTTTTTACTGATTGGCAATTGTAAATTGCAAATCTAAATTTTGTTTGTTCAATCTCCTACAAAAACAAAATAAATTCTTTTAATGATAAGCCCAAATTCCATAGACCAATTGCTCAACGCCGCAATCATCGAAGATGTTGTTGGTGATTACGTGAATTTAAAGCGATCTGGTTCTAGATTTAAAGGGAATTGTCCTTTTCATGATGAAAAAACACCAAGCTTTACAGTAACACCAACCTTAGGAATTTACAAGTGTTTCGGTTGCCAAAAAGGGGGGAATTCCATTCAGTTTTTGATGGAAATTGAAAATCTTTCTTTTACTGAATCGGCCCGATTGCTTGCCAAACGCTATAGCGTTGATTTGGTAGAAACCAATGTAGGAAACAAAGAAGAATACGAAGAGAGTCAAAAGCTTAGAGAAGGGGTTCAATCAATCAATGATTTTGCCATTCAGTTTTTTGCTGACCAACTCCATACCCAAGAGGAAGGTAAGAATATTGCTTTGCCCTATTACCGAGAACGCGGTTTTACCTTAGAAACCATAAAAAAATGGCAGCTAGGGTATAGTCCTGAATCGTGGGATGCCTTTTACAAAGCTGCATCCAAAGCGGGTTACAAAGATGAAATGCTCAAATCTGCAGGATTGATTAAACAGCGCGATTCTGATGGTTCTGCCTACGATTTATTCCGTAACAGGGTTATCTTTCCGTTAATTGCGGTTAGCGGTAAAGTAGTAGGGTTTGCCGGTCGTATTATGGGCAAAGTTGAAAATGCCCCCAAATACGTAAATTCCCCGGAAACAGAATTATACAAAAAGAGCGATTTTCTATTCGCGCTTTACCAGGCAAAAAATTCCATCAAGAAGCTCGATAAGGTTTTATTGACGGAGGGATATACGGATGTGATTACATTGCATCAATCGGGAATTGAAAATGCAGTTGCAAGTAGCGGAACAGCATTAACTCCTGGTCAAATCAAACTTATCAAGCGATTTACAAACAACGTAACTGTTATTTATGATGGTGATGCCGCAGGAATCAAAGCTTCCCTAAGGGGTATTGATTTGTTGCTTGCCGACGATATCAACGTGCGTGTTGTGCCCCTGCCAGAAGGAGAAGATCCAGATTCATATTGTAAAAAATTAGGTCCCGACGGATTTAAAGATTATATCCAATCCGTTGAGAAGAACTTTATCTTCTTCAAGGCAGAATTGTTGTTGCAATTTGCCCAAAATGATCCGATTCAGAAGTCGGAGGCAATTAAAGATATTTTACAATCTGTTGCCTTTATCAAAGACACGCTAAAAAGAACAACCCTTGTAAAAGAACTCGAGAGAATTTGCGATGTAAAAGAAGAGGTTTTGGCTCAGGAACTTGGCAAGTTGCTGAGAATAGGTCTAGTTCAAGATAAAAAGCAGTTATTTGCCGATACTAAAAATGTAGTTAATCTATTTATAGACGAACCGGTTGTTGTAGCACTGAGCGATGTCCATCAAGAAATTGCAATGATTCGGACTTTATTGATGAATGCAACCAAACAGTTTGATGAAAACCAAACCATTTTTGATTTTGCGTTAACAGAATATATGGCCGATGAGAGTATTCAATTTAAAGATCCATTTGCAAGTAAGTTTATGAATGAATTGATAAAGCCAGATGGTACGTTTGAATGGCCTGGTGTTGAATATTTTATTCACCATACAGACACAGAAATATCTTCATTTGTGGCTGGCGTGTTTTCAAACGATCATCAATTAAGTCCTGCCTTTTTAGATAACATGATTTATGTAAAAACGGAAGAAGACAATTACCGAGATGAACTGATTTCAATTTTTCTAAATATTCGCAGAACCAAAATAGAAGAGATTATCCTTTCTGAACAGTTTAAATTACAACAGCCTGAAGAACAGCATGATGAGATTTTGGAATATTTAGATTTCTTAAATACAGTAAAAATTGACATTGCCAATAAATTGGGCAATGTAGTATCTCGATTCTAATGAAAAATGTAATCCGTAAAGTATCGTTTTTAATAGGTGTATGTTGCTTGTTTTACTTGGTGCTATTTGGTGTTCCTGGAATTGTTCAAAACAAACCTTTTTGCGAGCCACGAACAGGTTCTATTGTCATTGATAAAGATACCCTTTATTGTGATAGCTTAAAATTGCCGTTGCGTACAATTCCCAAAATTAAAGATTTACATACAGTTGCAAAAGTGGCGCTCGACAAATGGGCCAAACTATTTATTGTGTTAAAAATTGAAGAGAGTGGGTATGACAATCAAAATTCAGTTTATGCCCTGAAATACAATAATTTGGTTGGAATGCGCTATCCCAATCAAAGGGAAACTACCGCCAGAAGAAAAGGGTATAGCAGTTACTGCGTATTTGATAATTGGTATGATTGCATTATTGATTTCAAATACTATATGGAAAATACAGAATTGAAATTTGTAAAATTATATCAACGTAAACCGCATTCGGATAAAGAAATTATCAAATTTATTCATGGGTCTTATAATGCTTATTCTCAGTGGTATCGGGATGTGTTTTGGCTGCTCGACGATTTTGAAGAATAATTACCACACTGAATACAAAAGCAATAACAAAGGAAAAAGCATTCATTGCGAATACCGCATGATAGCCAAGTTTCCAATTGGTGAAAATTTTGCCAGAAATTACACCCCCGAAAATAATCCCCAATTCTAACATCATAAAGAGTGACGCCAGCGCTTTGCCTCTGTTTTGAGCATTTGCAGTATCTCCTGCCCAAGCAAATAAACTTGGCGCATTAAATCCCTGGCCAATTCCATAAAAGAATGCGCTTATAAAAAAAGCGTACTGAAACGGATTGAAAATGAGCAATAGCATTGCAATAATCTGTCCTAAGGTACCAATTGCGGTCGACCATGGTCTTCCCAATGTATCAGATATTCTGCCGCTAAATAACCGAAAAATCAACGAAAAGGTAATGTAAATGGTGAGATATAGCCCTTTGTTTACATAACCCAAACTGATGGTATAATCGGGCATAACGGTTAAAATAGATCCCAAAGAAATACAAACCAAAAACATGAGCAAGGCGGGTTTCCAAGCCGGTAAGTAAAATAAATTCTGAATGTTAAATTCGAATTTTCGTTTTGCTTCAGCAGGTTTTGTTTCTGGCAGCATTGAAAACATGACCAAGGCTAAAATTGCGAAAACAGAACTGGCAATAAAAAGTTGATTTACACCTAAGTAATTAACAATTAAGGCACCAAGGGCATAACCAAAGCTCGTTCCAATGTTGTTGAAAGTGCCTTGCCATCCCATGGCTCTTCCTCTAAATTCATGCGATACGGTATCTGCGGTGTAAGCGGTAAACCCTGTTGGGGTAAATCCAGTTGAAAATCCGTGTATCACTCTCACAATGAAAAATGCCGAAAGCGTTCCTACGAAGGGATATAAAAATCCGGCAATAATACAAAAAATGCAACCGCCAATCATGGCCCATTTCCGGCCTAGGTTATCTGTTATCCATCCGCTTAAAGGTCTGGCAATCAGTGCGCTTATTGAAAACGCAGGAATAATCCATCCCAAATATTCACTTCCATTTAATCTTTTAAGGAAATCGGATAATTCAGGTAAAACAATATTGAACGATAAAAAGAAGAAAAGTGCCCCACAACACATTATCCAAAAATG
>CANFVI010000032.1 GCA_947450405.1 Flavobacteriales bacterium | reverse complement strand
TTTCATCGTGTCAATTTGAAATTGGATATCGGTGATTGTCATTTTGAGGGATGAATGTTAATCGTTTAAACCTTTGATTACCTCAGAAACTAGTTTAAATCGTTCAATCAGTTTGTCACCGTTTTCTCTGGCCTGATACATTGAATTAATTTCTTTCAGACCCTCGCTTTTTAGTCGTTCAAAATTTCTCTTTAAAAAACTCATCGTATATTTTTTCGGCTGTTTCAATACAGCGGTGATCGCCGGTATTTATTAAATCGGTGTAAACCAATAATGGTGGAACAGTATTTTCGGCATTATCGTCCTGCCAAAACTTTTTGAATACTTTTATATTTCCTGTGGGATCAGGTATCAATTTGTAATGCTTTATTATGTCGTTTCTTGTTTCGAGGGTGTAAAGAGTAAGTTCGGCAGGTATCAAATATTGAGTTAAGATATTTCCGGCGGGTTCACCCCCCCACCACGTTTTGCCCTTTTTAAGGGGTAACTTTTTCCAATTGACAAAGTCATTGTCCCTCAAAAATCTGAATGTTCCTATTTCTAATTCGGGCTTTAATTTTTCAGCATATTTTATGATCCAAGTAGTTAACAACTCCTTTTTATTGGTGAGGTTATACCTATCTTTATCTATTTTCAATAAAAAGCCCTTTTCTTTTAAGCCATTTAAAATGTAATTCACATTGCCAAGCGCGACGCCCGTTTGTTGGGCAATTTCTCGATATGGCGCGTTAATTAACGTTTCGTTGCGAAGAAAATCAAACAAGACCTTTAGTCCTGTTTTCGTAAACGCTCGGTTAATTTTTTCTTTTTCAACGGATAGCGTTTTATTGGCATCAATCCATAGTAACGTTTCACCATTTTTTAACCAAATATTTCCGTTGGCTTCCAAATATGCGATATCATGATTTCTTAATTCTTCTTTTATTTTCGGAAAAATAAGATCGGCCACAATAATAAGTGGCGCGTGTTCTTTTGCCAATTTGTAAATTAAGGGAAGATTGATTGCACGGAGATTATTTTTGACCTCAGCGTTGAATTTTATGGGGTTTTGGTTGATTACAAATTCAATTTGCCCATTCAATCCGTTGCTTGCTTTATTTTGGGCAATATCTGTCCATTTGCCTTTAATTTGGGCAGTTCTTTGGAGGTTATCCAAAGCGGTTGTAGCCGTATTGTGCTTTTTTGCGTTCACTATTTAATTACGTTCACGATTTCGTGAACACACAAATTTAATGAACATTACCCAATTAACCAAATTAATCTATATCTTGTCCAACAGTAAAGTATATTTATTATATCAACTTGCAATTGGATGCCGGTGATTGTGATTTTGAGAGACATGGGTTTGAACGGATATGGTATGGAGTATTGTAATTTCTCGTCTATAAAAATAAAAATAATTCGAGGTAATATTATCGGATAGATAAATAATCTTGTCGCAAAAAACTGCAAAATTTGCGACAAGATAACCCACCTCACTCCCCCCGCACCTAAATAAACGCCTCTTTGATGCTGTCACTTGGAATCCATTCGTCTTGCCAGGATTCGTTTTCGAAGGTGCACGTGGTGGTGGTTTTGTCGTCCTCGAGGCCGTCCATGTGGTAGATGAGGGAACGGATGAGGCGATGGCCCGCCTTCGCGATGGTGTCGTGGGGATGCTTTTTGGTCCAACATACGGCGTCGATGGCCTATTTGCTGGGACCGTTTGCCCAGGGGTCGAGCTTCACTGCGGCGGTCATCACATAATGTCCATCATACGGCGTCGATATACACCTTCACGTCGCCACCCATACTGGGCATGCCAATCAAGAGGTGGGGATGGTAAAAAGTGCCATACAATTTGGGCTTTGCAGTGCCCGTAAAAAGGTCGCCGCCAATCATGATCATTTTACCTTGAATGGCCTGTTGTAGCGCGATGTAATTCATTGCTGTTCCTGTGCTTTCCATGTTTTTTTCGTTTTTTGTTGATGCAAAATTCAACCCTATTCCATTCAAAAAATAATGCACAAATGCAATAAAATATTGCATTAAATTTGTGGAATGTGTTCCGGAAATTTGGCGAGTTTAGTTGGGAGTAAACTTGTCGGAAATTCCGACGAGTTGGAATACAATTAGCAAAACTTGTAAATTTTGCAAGTTTTGATGATTTAAGAGCTATTCCAATGAGTTAGAATAGAATTAAAAACTCAATCAATACCAAGTTTTTTCTCCATGTCTCGATGTCGTATTTCAAACTCTCTTTTTTCGATAGCACTTTTTCTCTTTTCATCTGGCAAGCACTGTATACAATTTGGATATTTAACGACCTTATAGTTTACCTTGCATTTTGGACATAATTCCATGTCGTATAAATCATAGTAGGCTGCGCATTTTTTGCAAGCAGTTATTGTGTCCTCGAAAGAAAGATATTTTATGCTGTCATTTAGGTAATTCAAAAATGCTTCCTTTTGAATTGCTTCTGTATAGTTAACCTTTACCTGTTCTCTTTTCAGCCAATAAATTATATTCGAAAAGTTATGTTTTTTCTTCCATTTATCACGTGTTACGAAGCACTTATCTCGAACTTCTATTGCTGTGTCATTCTGATAATAGATTTCAATGAGTTCATCAACAGAAAAGTAAACAACATCATCAAACTCTAGTTTACAATCCGTACAAAGATATTGAGGGACTTTTCTCGTTCTTTTATTTGGATTTCTGGATTTGCAATGGGGACACAATGGAATGGGTAGATAATCATATTTTTCTTGAATATAATTATTAAGTTCAACGATGTCTATATTGGAATTGTTTTGTATATAATCTCTTGCATACAAAGTAGCTACCTCAATTTCATATGCCGAAAATTTTCTTGGATGGGAAAGATGCTGTATTGTTAAGGTATCCGTGCTACTGCATACTTGGCATTGGTCTTTAATAAATTCAGTTCGTCTTACTTTCCAATCTTTTGTTTGCCAAGACCTTTGACCTTCTTTGAAATCTTTAAAATAAAGATTTTTTGCAAACGTGAAATCAACCTTATCGCTTAATAAATTTTCATGTAATTCAATAAGTTCATTGTAAGTTAACATATTGCAATAAAATAGATTATTATCTTTTTTTCAAGCTACTCACAATGGGATAAAATGCATCATAAAACAAGCCCAAATTTTGTATGAAAAACTCTTTTATAGATGTCAAGTCATTGTCATTGTAAAAATTAATATTATCAAGTTGGTATTTAATCTTACACATCTTAGATTCAGCCATTTTCTCCCAAAGAAGAGACTTGCCAAAAGCAGTCTCAATTTCAGATTTGTGGCTTTCCAATCTATTGAAATAACTTTTATTTTCCTCTTTTATAGCTCTCAAAAGAGTAAATTCAATTGCCGCATAAGATTTTGTTATAACCAAAGTATATGCTAACCCGCTAATCCCTGCACCAGTACTCAGCCAAAAGTCTTCAGTAGGGTTTACTTTGGTAAATAGAATAGGATGATTTAGAGCAGGAAGCAACTCAGCCCAAAACTTCTTCCTCCTTACATATCTATCGGCACCTCCATTCATATTAGAGTTATACTTAATAAGTAATTCGTCTTCTAATTTAAAAACACTTAAAATCTTCTTTAAGTATGAAAATTTTGAATTGCTATCAATATTAGCTTCAATAAAATAACCATTAATTAAATCTTGAGGTGTTCTGAATTCTGTCGAATTTTTAGATAGTTTTATGATTTGGCTATTTTCTAATAATAATTCAGTATTTTTCTCATAAAGTGAACGAAGAATATAGAAATACATTTGAGCAACATGTACCTCATCTATCTTTTTGTCTTCAAAAATAAAGTAATCTAATTTTTTATTTGTAGGCGGTTCCGCATCATAAATATTTTGTTCCGAATCAATATCAATTACGGATATTTCAACATCTGGAAATTCCCAAATTTTCAAAAATCTATTATAAATTATTTCGAAGCGCTCATTATATTTTTCAAGATTCCAACAATCTTGCTTTTTTAAATAATCATTTAACCATAATCGAGAATAAGCATAACCCTGTTCCTTGCCATCTGCATTCATATCTCTCTTCTCTATGAAGGAAAGATTGCTCAAGGCACCATTATTTCCAGATAATGTTAAATTTGAAATGGTGTTTAATCTATTTTCTTTAAAATCTTGAAACTCTGAACTAGTTAAATCTAAAGTCCATTTGCTGCTAGGATTTCTTGGAAAAATATGTTCTATTGTAATTAAATCGCTTGAAGTATTGACATGCTCGCGATTGTTGAAATTCTCCAACAACTCAAAGAAATAACTTCTGTTTTTAGATTGTATATTGTATAAATCCTTATCAAGTAAGGAAGTTTTCACCTCTTGATTAGTAGGAAATTTCACGCTTCCTCTTTTTTTCAATAAAGCAATACAAAGTGAATCGTAATAAACTTCTTGATCAATTTCACCATACAAAGTCATGAAAATTTTGTTTAAGGCACTCGTAGGTAATCCAACAATAAACCTTCTCCATGCGAAACTTTGAATAAGTTTGAGAATTTTAATAAGAGTTGCATGATCAACAATGCTATTTTCATAATCTTCAAAGACTTGTAGTAAAAAAGGGTATGCAACATTAATTTCTAAGCGATTAATATATTCTAATTCCTTTTTAATGCTGCAATCTGAAATAGTTGTTGGATTAATAAACTTTTTATAATGAATTGATAATGATTTTATTTTTTCCAAATCCTGATAATATGCTTCATCCTTTTTGTTGGCGTAATAGCTTTTAAACTCAGCATAAACTTTATTTTTATTAGGAATTTTTTTGTTTCTAAGTGTCAAGTAATCACGAATGTAATCTGAAACTAATGAATTTTGCTTTACTAAATCTCTGGCATTTTCTTCAATCGGGTTCCAAATGGTTTCAAAAATTCTATTTTGATCTTTAGGAGGCAAGTCCATTAAAATAAAATTACGAATCAAATCAGATTGGGATAAGTCTAATCCAGTTGAATTTAAGCTTTCAAAAATACGTTGTGGATCGTCTTTATCTCTTTCTAAGGAAATCTCCACAAAAATCAGACGATTTAGGCCTCTTAAAATCAATTCGAAAGTTTCCGCTGTAATGATGCTTCTGAAATAGTTGTAATTCTCAGTAACGTTTGAAAACGCATTTAATCCACTTTCTGTTCCTAGCATAATAGCCTTGAACGCTAGTGAATTATTATCTGTTTGTTTTAACTTTAATTTGCTAGATTCATTCTTTACATATTGATTGGTTAAAAACATATTATACAACCTTTCAGCATCCTGTTCATGGCCATTTTCTTTGGCAAATCTGTATAAAGCAACATATAAAATATTGATGGTTGTTAGACGCTGTTGACCATCTATGATTACCAATTCTTTTACTTCATTGGTACTGTATGTACCTTCATGTACAAATACAATACTTCCAATAAAGTGAGTACCTCTGTTTTCCGTTTCTACCGAAATAATGTCATTCAATAAATCTTTACACTCGGTTATAGTCCAATCATAATTTCGCTGATAAACAGGAATTACAAACTGCACATTAGGTGCTTGTAAGAAGTTATTTATCTGTAATTCGTTTGCTTTCATATTAACTATTTTCTACTATTTGTATTTCTTCTTCAGTCAAATTATAAAGTTCATAAACCAAATGGTCGATCTCCTCGTCAATTTGATTAATATTCGTTGTGATTCCAAGAACTATTTTTTTATTTTCCTCAAACAATTCCATCCACTCAAATTCTTCTTTTTTTGTCAACTTTGAGCTTTTTTGCTGTTCAATTAATTTGTTAATTTCCTGAATAAATTCAGAAAAATCAAGTTTGTTCCAATTGGTGATTTTAACAGTTAGTTTGTCTAGACTATACTGTGCAATGATATAATTCAATAGTTTTCGCTTTTGAATATGGTGATCTTTCTCATATTTCAACATCTGATCTACTTTTACAACTACATTCTCCTTTTGCATTGTTGTTCCGCAAGCTATTGGTATATTCTTAAGTAATCTTGAATTAAAACTTGGATAACTTTTGTTTTCACTTTTGGGAGATTGTTCTTTTATATAATAGGACATTAATCGTGAATTAATTATACCTAAAAAGTATTTCAAGGAAAAGTCACTGTGTTTTTCAATTACAACTGCCGCAATATTCTTTACTACAGCTCTTTCTTCAATATAGGTTGCGTAAATCCTTGGATTAACAATTTCTCGAATTACTACTTTAGGCTGATTAAAATAGATTGGATTTCTTGGCTCTGCTAACCATTGGCCATAGCTAATAAATTCATTTTGACTATCATAAAAATATCTTGAAATTCCTTGCGAGATGAAAGGGTATTCGAAATTGTCATCTTTAATTTTAGATATAAAAACATCATTTTCAATTTCGAAAGTAGTTTGTTTTGGAACTCCTTTACCAATTTGATAGACCTTCACACCCATAACTTGATCATAAACTTCAATTAACGGTTTTGTGTTTTTACTTTTAATAATACTTTCTAAATAAACAAATGATTTTGTTACATCTGGAATATTTAAATTATACTTGGGGTTATCAAAAAGAATATTTTTTAATACATCCGGAGAATATTTTGACATATCAAAATATTCAAAAAATTGAGCTGATTTTCCTTTTTTATTTAAAATTAAAATTGATGTTGGCAAATTAACTTCATCAAAAACATTATCACCTAATTTGATATTTCTGATCTCGGAAAATTCATTGGAAATCAATACTCTAACATCTTTAAAATATTCTTTTTCTAGATAAGAATCAGGTAAAATATAACCCAAAGTTCCATTTAATCTCACGTTATTCAAACCCAATTGAATGAAGTATTTATAGGAATCAACTGTACCAACGCTGGTTTCTGAAAATTTATTCTTCAACCATTCAGTATGATCGAGTTTAGCACCATAGGGTGGATTCCCAATTACCACATCAAATCCACCATTTGCAAAGACTTCTGGAAATTGTTCTAGCCAATTAAACGCTTTATCGCCAGCAACTTCTGGGTCATCAATTAAAGAGTTTCCACATTTTATATTATTACTCAGATTAGAAAGCTTACGACCAGGTCTAGCAGTCCTTAACCATAATGAAAGCTTGGCAATTTCAATACTTTCTTCGTTGATATCTACTCCGTAAATATTATTCTCCAGAATGGCGATATCTGTATCAAACAAGCGTAAAGGGCTATTTGTTAATTCTGCGATTAGGTCATCGAAATATTTGTGTTCTTCTATGAGAAAATTAACCGCTTGATTCAAGAAAGCACCACTGCCGCAGGCAGGATCAACAATTTTGAGAGACATCAACCATTTTTTATAGTCGTTAATTTTCTCAAACAACGTGATACCTTTTGAGTTCAGTTTTCCATCTGCTTTTTGATGTTCAAAAATCGCAACATCAAGGTCTAATTCTAATAATTGTTTTTTCTCTAAACACAATTTGCCCAGAGTATTATCAACTATATACTTTGTGATATACTTTGGCGTATAGAAAACACCATCTTTTTTTCGTTTCCCTTTGGTTTTATCTGCAATAACTCCAATTAGGCTAGCTTCTACTTCTTCTATTTCACTTAAAGAGTGTTCGAAAATGTGACCAAGTATATTTACATCTACATCCGTATTAAAATCATATTTAGATAGTTTTAATAGGTCATCCTTCAATACATTGTCATCAATTAACAAATTATCCAATATCTCATCTGAAGCAAAAATCTCACCACCAAATTCAGGCACCAATGTTTTCCCTTGTTGATCTTTTTTTCCTTGATATAAATTCCCAAAAAAGAAATTTACCAAATAATAAAGTGGTTTGGGATTGTCAAAAGCGTCATCTTTTAAACTTTGCCATTTCTCTACAATGGATACTATAGAATTTGTATTGATTAAACCTTTGTCTTCTGCAAAAAGAACAAACAAAACCTTATCCAAAAACTTTTGTGATTTCTTAAAAAGTAAAATTTTATCGAATTGGGGATTATTGTTTACCGCATTTTCGAAGAATCTATTTTTGAATCCCGAATAGTCTTTATAGAGGCTTTTTGTGATATTTTCCTCATGGAATTTTGTTTCTTGCCTTAAAAGTTTTGGAATGTCTTTGTCTAAAAGTCCTTCTTTTCTGAGATATAAATAAAAACGCTTAAATGTCTCTTTATCTAAGTTATACAAATCAAACTCTTCGTATTCAGTAGCATCATCGATATAAAAACGGAGTTTATGGAAGTTTGAGGATATTACATAAGAACAATCTTTATGGTTATTCTTGTAACCAAATGCTTGGTCCTTTACGGCATCGAGGTTTCTTGTCTTATTGTCTTTGAGTTCTATTACCCCAACTACATTATCTCCTTGAAATATTGCACCATCTGCCTTTTTAGAATTTGTAGCATTTTTTGTTTCAGTTTGTATATTAAATGGCTGTTCTGGGAAAATAGAATAACCAAGAACTTGTCCAAAAATATCTTTTATGAATCCTTCCTGATACTGTTCTTCTTTTGCCTTTTTGATATTTTCAATTTTCTGAACTCCATAAACTTCCTTGTAACGCTTAAATGCATTTTCTAATTCATTATTATCGATACTAGTTAAGTGTTTTTGAACAATAGATTCTTGAAAAATAGCCATATTTAACAAAAATACAGAATAAAGATGAATTTGAAATATTTCAAAAAAAAAGGTCCCTTTTTAATGCGACCATTTTATATTTATTAGGAGCGAATGCTTCATTATTGGATCTTTATTTTCAGCATTAAATTTGACAAAAAAATTTATATTATTCTTTATACTTAAGGCAGGTTTTCTAATTATTACGGTATCTTTTGAGGGATTATTATTTTATACTTTCTATCAAAAAGCTGATCCGCCTGAATTACCTTACAAATACCACCGACAACCCTAGAGGCTCTAGCAAACAAGTCCTTATGTGTGTTATATTGAATGAAGTTTTGCATCGAATGGGTTACAAACTTCTCTAATGATTAATTGTGCACAAGTCGTATTAGGGTGTGTATAGGTGTATGTAAAAATATGAGGATTAATTGTTATATTTGATTGAAATCAATTAGAAATAAATTGATAATTAAATAAAGAATAATCAAAACAAAGTTTCGCATAGCACTCCATTATTTTATGGCTAAGCAAAGGTTTGTTTCGTGTATATACAAGTTAGGTGCAAGCATAAGACACGATAAAAAACAGCAACATGAGCGACAAAAAAAACAAAAAAACTGAGCCGAAAATTTCCATTTCTGAATCCGACTATTTGACTTCTAAACCAATTACTATAGCAGGATACAACAGTTATGGGACAGCTATTGACTTTCTAACAGTTCAGTCAAGTAAGATAAATGCAGTTACTAATCAAATTAATTTTTTGACAACACCTACTTATCAACCAAATTTAATTGCAGCCTTAGCAGGCATTCAAAATCACATGACAGCGTTTAGCTCTGTTAAATCTCTATTACCAAAGGTTGACCATTTAATTATAGCTTCGCCAGTCCTTGACTATTCAAGACAAGCAACATTAGCAGTTTCAGCCCTTAGTGTTGCATCTACAATTTCGGGACTTGTTGCTTCAGTTGGAACAAACATCAAACCTTGGTATGAAGAAAATATTGCAAAATCTTCAATGCTTTCTATTACAGCTTCTTCGCTTGGATTGACAGCATCTGCCCAAAATATCATAGGCACAATTGGAGTAAATCCAGCATCTGTTTTTTCCACCTTCGGCTCATTAGACACAAGTAAAAACTTAATTAGTGCAATGGGAGTAAATTCAGTTTCTGCTTTTGCTCTTCAATCGGGAATCGTGAAAGCAACAGAGTATTCAATGTTAGCAGAAAAATCTTTGTATGGAGTTACGACTGCAAATATGGGAAGTCGACTTACCTTAGGAACAGAAGCTAAAGATTATTTAACTTCATCTTTTATTGGACTATCTGGTAGTTATTCAACGCTTTTGAAATCGTTTGAAAGCAATCCTGTTTCCTATGCTCAAATAAGTCCATCACTAACAAGAATTGCTCCTATGGAATATTTTTCGAGTGCGAATTTGCTTGAGGCAATTTCTGTTGACGAAGACATTACTGCGGAAGAAGAACTTTTAAAAAATGAAATTCAATATGAAAATGAAATTCAGTTAAGCAGTCATCTCCCACGCATTGACCCTAGACTTTATAAAATGTGGAAGGGAGCTATTGAAGCGTATCACGGAAACAATTCAGATAAGGTCAGACATTTTTCAACTTCTATCCGAGAATTATACACTCATTTCTTAAACATATTAGCACCAGACGAAGCGATTAAAAAATGGACAAGTGACCCAAGTCATTATCACGAAGGAAGACCAACAAGAAAAGCAAGAATACTTTTTATTTGTCGTAACATAAACAATGACTCATTCAATTCTTTTGTAAAAAAGGATGTCGAAGCAACAATCGCATTTATTGACATTTTCCAAAAAGGAACACACGATATTGACCCTTTATTTTCGCCTAATCATTTGGTGACAATAAAAAGTAAGGCAGAGAATACGTTAAAATTTTTACTTGAAATTCATTTTACAACAAACAACTAAATCGACAGAAACGCCAGCCACTAACAGCACTTACAACATATGCGGGATTCCTGCAAGTTGCAAATGCTTTTTTTAATTGTGGGCTTCGCGCGAAATATTTTACACTTGCCATTCAGTTCAGTACATTTAATCAAGTTTTGTGGGGCAAGACAGTTTTGTGCAAGTAAACCCGCACATCTTGTAGCTGCCAACCGTTATGCGTCAGCTTAAAAGACAACACACACAAATAAAATAACATAAAACGACAATATGAATTTATCAATTTCAGAGCAACTAACATACTCGACAGTTCGAATTGAATGCGAACTAAAAACTGGTGGGACTTCTACTGGAACAGGTTTCTTCTTCAACTTCCTTGAAGACAAAACGAATAATACGCACGTACCAGTGGTCGTAACAAACAAACACGTAATAAAAAACACATCCAAAGGAAAACTTATCATTACTAAGGCTAATGAAAAAGGAGAACCTATCGACACACAACATTTTACAATTGCATTTGACAATTTTGAAAGTTTTTGGCGACTACATCCCGAAGCTGACGTGGATTTATGTGCAATGCCAATTGCACCTTTTGTAAATGAAGCTCAAAAAAGTGGAGACAAATTGTTTTATATACCTTTCACAAAAGACCTTTTGTTAACCGAAAAACACAAAGACGAATTAACGGCAATTGAAGATGTGCTAATGATTGGGTATCCAAATGGCATTTGGGACTCTGTTAATAATATGCCCATTTTTAGAAAAGGTACAACAGCGACAAATCCATTAATTGACTACAATGGAAAAAAAGAAATAATGATTGACATCGCTGCTTTTCCTGGTTCAAGTGGATCACCTGTTTTAATTTTCAATGAAGGTGGTTATAGAGACAAGAGGGGAAATATGTATATGGGAGCAAGCAGAGTAATTTTACTTGGTGTTTTGTACGCTGGACCTCAAGCAACTGCCACAGGAGAAATTGTAATGACACCAAATCTACAAAGACCAATTTCTGTATCGCAAATTCCAAACAATTTGGGACTTATTATTAAATCTGAAAGGATAATTGAAATGGAAAAATTATTCAAACAATAGAAAGCCGAACGCATAACACGGGTTTGGCAAAAGTGGCGGTTCAGTGCTATTTGAAATTATAGAAATTTGATATCAAAATTCATGTTTGGCACAAAACTGTTTACATAGCATCTTTGTTCGAATTGTTTGAATACCTCAAAATGGGTAGACACGAAATCTGAATTCCAAAATAATTTGTTGGTCTATAATCTTATGTTGGATAGAATATTGCAATCAATATTAAATTGTCTTAATTGTTAAGATGTCCTTCAAAGAATTAAGCTTCGCCAAAATCGATTCCCGATGTGCATCACCACACATAAATACAGCCTTATTGAATTGAATGTGTTCACAATATGCCATAATATTTTTCACCATTGAATCTTCATATTCATTGTTATAATCATTGAATTGTTTTTTTATTTCAGGATTAAGAATAATCCTGTCTTCATATTCGCGCAATTCGCTTTGAAGCGTTTGACCCAATTCACTATTTAGAAAACTAAAGCCTTCTTTTGATGCCTTGTGATTAAAATTATTTAACTTGTTTTGAAACTCCTTGTTTTCACAAATCAAATTATATTTTTCATTAAAAACATCTGACATCCCTTTTTCCAAAACAGGAATATATTCAAACTGACTTTTAAAGCTATATAGTTGAATTGCTTTTAATTCCAATTTACTAGAATACACATTAAATTTATCAAAGACCATTTTATCATATTCAGTATATGAAGATTCTAAAGCTTCTAAAAGGATCACATCTGGTTGAATTTTTTCAAGAATCAAACACAATTCATGGGCATTGGCTTTGCCAATTTCCTTATGTATTGTGCTTACTAATATAATTTCAACCATTTTAAACAAATTTAAAATAAATGCATGAGATAAACTTTGAAAATTAAAGATAAACAGATACTTTCGAAAAACACTTATTCGATTTATTAGACTGGTTGATTTTGTATCTCACGACAACCCGTCCCTCAAAAAAATAAATTGAATTAAATTAGCGCTTACAATGGAAGATGAAACTGAAGAAAATGTAAGACCGGAGTGTCCGTATTGCAATGATGGCAGCGGGGAATGTGGGCATGTGGTGTTAGATTATGATGCGTCTTTTATGGAAATGTTGTCGGGCTATTTGGCAGATGATGAATCGGAAATGGATAAAATAAAATCGTT